>JAJYXS010000033.1 GCA_021801615.1 Actinomycetes bacterium | reverse complement strand
GTGGCGTTCGTTGTGGGCGAGCTGGAGGTAGCTGACGACCGAGCCGTCGGCGTTGCGGCGCTTCGTCTCCCGCAGGTACACGCCTACGAACTCTAGTCGACACTCCAGGTAGATTGACGGATTTAGCGGATCCCCATGTGCCTACGCCTTTTCGGGCCCCGGCCACCTTCCAGCGTTCCTGCCTGGCACTTTGCTCGGCCGCGGGACCTCAAATGCCTACGAGCTCCGGAAGTCCGGACAGAGATCCAGCTGCGCGACCTGCACTGCTTCGGACGTCCGGTTCGACTCGTCCTCCGGAAGCGCTGGTGGCGGTGCACGACGACGGGCTGTCTCAGAAAGACCTGGACCGAGAAGATCGCAGGCATCGTGGCGCGCCAGCTGCTCACGCACCGTGCTGGCGCTGAAGCCACCCTCCAGGTCGGCCAGTTGTGCCGGTCGGTCCGCTCGGTCGCCGCCGAGTACGGGGTGGGGTGGGACACGCTCATGTCTGCCGGCGTCCGCCACGGCACGCCCTTGTTCGAGGGCCCGAGAAGGGTCGGTCACGTCCGGGCGCTGGGCGTCGACGAGCACAGCTACCTGGCGGCCACGGTTCACCTGTGCGCCAGCTGCTGATCGATTTCGGAGCTGACCTTCCGAAGGGATCAGTGCAACAGCCCGGCGTGAGACCGAAGAAGTGACGGGAAGGGAGACAAGTGCTGACAGGCATCGGCCTGGCGAGTGCTGTGATGGACCAGGTCGAGGTCACCGATCTCGAGGCCGATCGCGCCGCCCTGGCGCGCACCGGTCTCGAGGCGGAACCAGACGATCAGCATGTCGAGCTCGGGCACGACTCACATGCGCAGCAGCCGGGCGCGGCTTCGCTCGTCGGCGTCGGCGCCTGAGCGCACGTAGACGGCGTAGGTGAAGGCGACGCTGTGGTGCCCGAGGGCCCGCGAGACGTCGGCCCAGTCGAACCCGGCGACGTCGTGCATCCACGACGCGGCGTGGTGGCGCAGCGAGTAGTTGCTGTGACGGGGCCGGAGGTCGGGGCCGAGGGAGCGCCTGGCGCCGGCGCGTCGGCGGACCTCGACGGTCTCCCAGCCGGCTCGCAGGCCTGCGTCGACGTGCAGCCGCCTGGTTGCGGACTCGGAGAGCGGGAGCCCCGGGCGGCGCGGGTCCTCGAACAAGAGCGCGTCGTCGGCAGCGCCGGCGGCGCGGCGCCGCGCGGACAGAACGACCAGTCGCTCCATGTCCGAGGCCGGGACGAGGACCGGGCGGGTCTTGCCGTTCTTGGGGCGCTTGCGCAGCGGCTCGGCCACTCCCCGGGGCCACTCGAAGCTCCACTCCACGGCAATCTCGAGCTCCTTCGGCCGCAGGTCGTAGAGGCGAAGGGCATCGCGCTCGCCCGGCCGGAGCCCTGCGTGGGCGCCCACGAGGGCACGCTCGGGCAGCCAGAAGATGCCCGTCGCTTGGGCCAGCTCCTCGTAGGCGAGCACGAGCTTTTCCACCGCGCCGAAGGAGGGCCGGTCCTCGGGGCGGACGTACTCGGGGCCCTGGGCCTGGACGGACGCCCCGCCGTGTACTTCACGCCCAGCATCGGGTTGTGCGCCGGCGGGATCCAGCGCTTCTCCCAGCCCAGGCTCACGAGCCCGCGCATGAGGGCGCCCAGGTCCTGGACGCTGGCAGGAGCGAGCCCCTAGACCCGGGCGGCCCGGAGCACCTCCCGGCATCCCTCCGAGCTCGCCGCCCAGTCCCGCACGGCGAGCGCGCCGATGACCGGGCGGATGCGGTAGTCGTAGCGACCCTGGCGCGTGTCGACGTAGCGGGTGCTGCAGCCGTCGTCGGCCCAGCGCCCGAGGCGGGCGTCGAAGAGGTCGTCGACCGTCGGCGTTCTGCCGGGCGGCCTCCCCGGCGCGCTCTTGGGCCGCTCGCCTCCGACCGGAGCGGCCAGCCGGGCGGTGCGCAGGTAGACGAGGGTCTCTTCGTAGAGCGAGAAGGCCTCGGTCTCGTCGGTCCGGCGGGGCTGGCAGCGGTCCTTGGTGAACGGGTCGGTGTAGTCGAGGCGGTACTTGGGTTTGGCGGGGGTGGGGCCGTAGAGGGTGCGGCCGACCTCCTTGTCGACCTTCACGGGCCGGCGGCGGCTCATCGGGCACCTGCGCTTGCGCCCGGGCGCCGGCCCGGGCGTCCGGGGGCGGGCGGGGTGATGACGAGGGGTGCGGGCGGGGCCGGCTCGGCGACCGTCGAGCGCAGGGCGAAGCAGAGCTCCCAGGCCTCGAGGGCGGCGACCGGTTAGCGGTGCATGCCCGGGACGACGCTCTTTGGGAACGCCTCCATGGCGCACAGCTCGATGGCCTTGGTCCGCCCGATGCGGTAGCGGGCCTGGACGCCGTCCAGGTCCAAGACGACCGGGACGGGGCCGGGCCCCTGGGCGGTGGAGGTGGTCGGTGCAGCGGTGCTGGGTGCGGTGGTGCCGGGTGCGGTGGGGCTCGTCGGTGACGGGTGCATGGGCGGCACGGTCCGAAGCCACAGAGGCTGCGCAGTCGCCTGGCGGCACCGCCCGTGCCCGCCCCGAGAAGTTGTGCCCTCGGCTTGTGCCCTTTTCGGGCACGCGGTCGGAAAAGCCCAGGTGTGGGACGCTTGCGCCATGGAGGTCCACCTCGTCGACGGCACCTACGAGCTTTTCCGCCACTACTACGGCTCGGCGGCCGGGCGCGGGACGCCGTCAGGACGCGCCGCCACGCGGGGCGTGGTGACCACCGTGGTCTCGATGCTCGACGAGGGAGCGACGCATGTCGGCGTGGCGACCGACCATGTCGTCGAGTCGTTCCGCAACGACCTGTGGCCGGGGTACAAGTCGGGGGAGAAGGTGCCTGCAGAGCTGCGCGGCCAGTTCGACATGCTCGAAGAAGCGCTCGACCTTCTCGGCGTGGCGGTGTGGCCGATGGTCGAGCTGGAGGCCGACGATGCGCTCGCTTCGGTCGCGGCCGCGGTGAGCGGGGACGAGCGCATCGGGCGTGTCCACATCTGCTCCCCGGACAAGGATCTCGCCCAGTGCGTCGTGGACGGAAAGGTCGTGCTCGTGGACCGGCGCCGCAGGCGGGTCATCGACGAGGAGGGGGTTGTCGCGAAGTACGGCGTCCGACCGTGCTCCATCCCGGACTGGCTGGCGCTCGTCGGCGACGCGGCCGACGGCTTTCCCGGGATCAGGGGATGGGGCGCGCGCTCGGCCGCCGCGGTGCTCGCCCGTTACGGGCACCTGGAGGCGATCCCCCTCGACGTAAGGACATGGGATCCATCGGTGAGAGAAGCGGTCGCGCGTCCAGAGCGCCTCGCGAGCGAGCTGGCGGGAGCGAGGGAGCTTGCCGACCTCTTCAAGGTGCTCGCGACCCTGCGGGTCACAGATGGGCTGGTCAGCACGCCCGACGACCTGGCATGGCACGGCCCGCGGCAGGGCTTCCAGGAGATCGCCGAGTCGATCGGCGCCCCCTCTTTGAGTGCGAGGGTGGCCGCGCTCGCGGCCCGCCTCGCCCCTTGATGCAGCGGCACAGATGCAGCGGCACAGGTGCAGCGGCACAGGTCCAGCGGCAGGTCCAGCGGCACGGGGCAGCGACGTTCAGCTCCCGGCGCGAAAGACCGTCGCGAGCTCCGCTGGGACCGGCGTCGCAAGCTGGTCGTACGTGCAGGAGGCCGGCTCGCGGTCGGGTCTCCAGCGCCTGAAGCTCGTTGCGTGCCGGAAGCGGTCGCGCTGGAGGTGGTCGTACGCGACCTCGCACACTCGCTCGACTCGCAACGCCTCCCAGGACAGGTCCTTCCCGGCGTTCCACCGGCTCTGCGCGCCGGGCATGCGGGTCTGCGCGCCTGCCTGTGCGCTGGTCCAGCCCCGCCATGGGTGCTCCTCCAGCGACCGGGCACGCAACGGCGCAAGCTCCTCGACGAACGCCGCGCGGCGAGCTGCGCTGAAGCCGGACGCGACGCCGACGTGGTGGAGCAAACGATGTTCGTCGAAGAGCCCGAGCAAGAGCGAGCCGACGCCGCCATCCTTGTGCCAGCGGAAGCCGGCCACGGCGCAGTCCGCGGTTCTCTCGTGCTTCACTTTCAGCATCACCCGCTCGCCCTCCCGGTAGCGCAGGCTGGCTGCCTTGGCGACGACGCCGTCGAGCCCGGCACCTTCGAACCTGTCGAACCAGTCGGCGGCGACCGCCGGGTCGGTGGTGACCGGAGTGAGGTGCACGGGCGGCTCCGCGTCGGCGAGGAGGGATTCGAGCGCCGACCGCCGGCGCGTGTACGGCTCGTCACGGAGATCGCGCCCGTCGAGCGCGAGCAGGTCGAACGCGACAAACGCGCCTGGAGTCGTCTCGGAGAGGAGCTTCACCCGGGATGGCGCGGGGTGGATGCGCTGAGTCAGCGCGTCGAAGTCCAGGCCGTGGGGTCCTGCGACGACCAACTCCCCGTCGACCACCGCGGGCGCGGGGATCTCGCGGCGAAGTGGAAGGAGGAGCTCGGGGAAGTACCTCGTGAGCGGTCTCTCGTTGCGGCTCCCAAGCTCGACGGATTCGTCGTCGCGGAACACCACGCAGCGGAATCCGTCCCACTTCGGCTCGTAGGAGAGCCCTTCTTCGCGAGGCAATTCGCGGACGAGCTTTGCCAGCATCGGCGAGACGGGGGGCCGGACAGGAAGGCTCACCGCGCGGCGCCTGAGGTCGTCACCGACGCTTGCGCGCCCTGCTCGGCGGCGTACGCGTCGGCTCGTCGGGAGCCTTGGGGTACTCGGGCGGCCACGGGGCGTCCGGCAGGCCCCGCGCACGATCGCCGGCTGCGAGCTCGAGCAGTGGGTCGAGCGATTGGGGATGCGACGCCATGGCTGCCCAGGGGTCCCCGCCCCGCAAGAGACGGTCTGGGACCGTGGAGAGGGTCAGCGCCTCGGGGTCCACGTCGTCGAGCTCGTCCCAGTACAAGGGCGTGGAGACCTGGCCGGTCGTCCGGGGCCTGACGAACCAGGCGCCGAAGACGGTCTTGTGCGGAGCATTCTGGTTGAAGTCGACGAAGACCCGCCTCCCGCGCTCCTCCTTCCACCACCTTGCGGTGACGAGGTGGGGGTGCCGGCGCTCCAGCTCCCTGGCGAGGGCGACCGCAGCCGCCCGCACCGTGGTCGAGTCCCAACGCGGTTGCAGGCGGACGTAGACGTGGATCCCGCGGCGGCCGGTCGTCTTGGGGTAGCCCGCGATGCCCAGCTCGTCCAAGAGCGCCCGAGTGTGCCGGGCGACCTGGCGCGCGTCGTCGAACCCGGTTCCGGGCTGCGGGTCGAGGTCGATCCTCAGCTCGTCCGCGTGGGCCGGGTCGTCCACGCGCAACGGCCAGAGATGGAGCCCCAGGCATCCCAGGTTCACGGCCCAGAGCACGTGTGCGATGTCCGCCACGACGAGCGCGTTCGAGCGCGTCCCGTTCGGCGTCGAGACGCTCGCCGTGCGCACCCATTCGGGTGCCCCCGGCGGAACGCGCTTTTGGAAGAACGACCTGCCGCCCGCGCCCTCGGGAAAGCGTTCGAGGAGCGCCGGTCGCCCACCCGCGGTGTGCACGAGCGCGTCGCCCACCGAGAGGTAGTACTCGACCAGGTCGCCCTTGGTCGCGCCGAGCGAAGGAAAGTAGATGCGGTCTGGGTTGGAGATCTGGACCCGGTGACCGGCCGCCTCGATGGACATGCTGCTCATGGCTGCAGATGGTCGGGCGCCGCCTGCTGGGTGCCGGTGCTCTCAGGTGCACCCGCCGCCCACGACGTCGCTCTCGGCTTCCGCGGGCTTGGGTGAGCCAATCAGCTCTTCGTCCACTGTCCGCTCCCTTCCTCCGAAGGCGTGGGGACCGGCCAGCCCCCAGGGCCTAGGGCCTCGTTGCCCGGACCTCAGTCTCTCGCGGCTCCACCCCTCGAGCCAAGGGCCTGCGGCGAGCGCCGAGCGTGCGATCCCCGCCGACCGATGATCGCCAACCTGGTTGTAACGTCGAGCACGGCAAGCGGCGGCTCGCAACGGCAAGCGGCGGCTCGCCAACGGCAAGCGGCGGCTCGCCAACGGCCGGCGGCTCGCCAACGGCAAGCGGCGGCTCGCCGACGAAGGAGGAGGCACCCCTAGATGACCAAGCAGGCGAACCCGCCGCCTCAAGGCGACAAGCCGGTTCCGACCGCGCCGCCGCCCCCGCCGCCATGGCGTCACTGGCTGTGGCTCGCCGCGCTGATCCTCTTCATCGGTCTGTTCTTCGTCCTGCCCGCCACCAGGGTGACACCGTCGGTCACACTCACCTACAGCCACTTCTTGAAGGACGTGTCGGCGAAGACCGTGCGCACGATCACCATCACGTCCAGCGGGAGCGCGAGCGGCACGCTGGCCAACGGGAAGCACTACACGACCGTCATCCCCGTGCAGCTCGCCGGCTCGTCACTGCTCTCCAAGCTCCAGCGCGACGGTGTGGAGATCACGGCGACAGCCTCGACCACGTCGTTCGGCGACGAGGTGCTCACCTGGCTCATCCTCCTGCTCCCGTTCGTCATCGTCGGATGGCTCTGGTTCCGCCTGTCGCGCCATGGCGCAGGCGGGGGAGTCTTCCAGGGCGCGATGGGCGTCGGGAGATCCAAGGCCAAGGTGTTCGATGCGGATCGCCCGTCGACGACCTTCGCCGACGTGGCCGGGTACACAGGTGCCAAGCGTGAGATCGCCGAGGTCGTCGAATTCCTGCGGAGCCCCGAGCGCTACCGGCGCGCCGGCGCGGTCGCCCCGCGCGGGGTGCTGATGGTCGGCCCGCCCGGGACGGGCAAGACGCTGCTCGCGCGTGCCGTCGCCGGAGAGGCGTCCGTCCCGTTCTTCTCGGTGACCGGGTCGAGCTTCGTCGAGATGTTCGTCGGTGTCGGCGCCGCTCGTGTGCGCGACCTCTTCGCGGAGGGGCGCAAGCGGGCGCCGGCGATCATCTTCGTCGACGAGATCGATGCGATCGGGCAGCGTCGAAGCGGCGCCGGCGCGATCGTCTCGAACGACGAGCGAGAGCAGACGCTGAACCAGCTCCTGTCCGAGATGGACGGCTTCGACCCCTCCGAAGGGATCGTCGTGCTCGCAGCCACCAACCGTCCGGAGATCCTGGACCCCGCGCTGCTCAGGCCCGGAAGGTTCGACCGGCAGGTGACCATTCCGCTCCCGACGCTCGCGGAGCGTCTCGCGATCTTGAAGGTGCATGCGCAGGGGAAGCGGCTGGCGCCCAGCGTGGATCTCGACGTCGTCGCCCGGGGCACGCCCGGGTTCTCCGGCGCGGACCTGGCCAACCTGGTCAACGAGGCCGCGATCGTCGCGGTGCGTCACAACCGCGACGTGCTGGAGGGGACGGACTTCGACGAGGCTCGCGACCGCCTGCTCCTCGGACGCCGGGAAGGCTCCAACGTGCTGCTCCCCGAGGAGAAGCATGCGGTGGCGGTCCATGAGGCGGGCCATGCCCTGGTCGCCGCCTACAGCCCCAAGGCCGATCCCGTGACGAAGGTCACCATCCTGCCGGCCGGCCAGGCACTCGGCGTGACCCAGCAGCTGCCGCTCGTCGAACGCCACCTCTACGGAGAGGACGTCTTGCAGACCATGCTCGCCGTTCGGCTGGGCGGACGGGCCGCCGAGCTGGTCGAGCTCGGCCAAGGGTCGACGGGCGCGGCGAACGACCTCGCGTCCGCGACCGAGCTCGCCACCAAGATGGTGCGGGAGTTCGGCCTCTCCGACGAGCTCGGTCCGGTGGGCTATCCGGAAGGGGGCTCGGCGTTCCTCGGCGGCGGGGGACCCGCCCTGTCGAGCCGCCCCTTCGCCGAGGAGACCCAGGCCAAGATCGACGCGCAGGTGGCGCTGCTTGTGTCGCAGGCAGAGAAGCGGGCGGTCGCGCTGCTGACCCAGCACCGTGCAGAGCTCCGTCAGCTCGCGGACCTGCTCATGACGCACGAGACCGTGGACGGGTCGGAGGTCTACAGGATCGCGGGGGTGGCCGAGCCGGAGTCCCCGCAGGCCGAGCTCGGGCTGGAGCCCGTGAAGGTGGCCGCTGGCAACAAGTCCTCGGTGCAGCGCACCGAGTCCTCGGCCGCCGCCGGCGTCGCGCCCTTTGACGAGAGGCGAGGGGACTGGCCGAGGTGACGGCCGACGCGCCCCAGCCGGGGCCGAACAGGAGGTCCCGGTGCTCCCCGTGCCCAGGCGCTGGTCGGACCTCGACCCCGCGTGGATGACCGCCGCGCTGGCGCGGCGCTACCCGGGGATCGTGGTCGAAGGGCTCCGCGTCGGCGACGTCCGGCACGGCACCAACACCAGCGCGCGCGTGGCGCTGTCGCTCGAGAGGGAAGAGGGACCCTCGTCGGTGTTCGTCAAGGTTCCGGGACGAGCGACGCACCGCTTGGCGCTGGTCGCGCTGGGTGCGCTCGCGACGGAGGCACGTCTCGCGGACGGTGCTGTGCGCTTCCCCCTCGAGCATCCCGCCTTCCTCGCCGGCGGCGTCGACCGGTGGCGTGCGGCGTGCGTGGTCGTGACCGAGGACATCGTCGCGAGCGGGGCGACGCCCTTCGACGCCCGGACCCCGCTCTCGGTCGACGCCGTCGGGCGCGGGCTGGAGGGGCTCGCGGCGCTCCACGCCGCCCACTGGGCCCGCCCGCTTCCGGCGGCGCTCGGCTGCCTGTCCGAGTGGCGCCTCGGCCCTGGCTTGCGCGCGCTCTCCGTGGCCAGCCTCGCACGCGGGATGCGGCGTGCGCACCGCGTGCTCGGCCGCGGGCTAAGGCTGCCGCGCGGAGTCGGGCCGCGCCAGCTCAGCCACCAGTTCGCCCGTAGCTCGGTGCTCGCCGCTGCGCCGCCGCGAACCGTCCTGCACGGCGATCCCCACCCCGGGAACTGCTACGGCGCAGTTGGCGGGGAGACCGGCTTTTTCGACTGGCAGCTCGCACGCGTCGGCCATTGGTCTCACGACGTCGGCTACTTCCTCGTCGGCTCCCTCGACGTCGAGGACAGGCGACGCCACGAACGCGGGCTCTTGGCGCGCTATCTCGACGCCCTCGGACGTGCAGGAGCCGCGCCCCCGCCGTTCGGCTCGGCGTGGGAGCGCTACCGGGAGACGCCGGCGTTCGGCCTTGCGACGTGGCTGCACACGCTGTCGTTCGGCACGCTGCAGCGGGTCGATGTCTGCATGGCGACCGTCGAGCGGTTCGCGGCCGCGTACGGCGACCTCGGCACCGCACGTACCGACGTCGCCGCGCGCTGAGCGGACACCACGCGCGCCGCGCCGACGCCCATGGTGGATACTGTGGGCGTGGACGTCCCCGACCTCGACCAGGATCCGTTGCGCCAGCTGGACGACTGGCTCGAGGCGGCGCGCGCGGCGGGGGACCCGATGCCGCACGCGATGTGCCTTGCGACCGCGAGTGCTGGCGGCACGCCGTCCGCCCGCTACGTGCTCATGCGCGGGCGCGACGAGGGTGTGGTCTTCTTCACCGACTACGGGAGCGACAAGGCGAGGGACCTCGGCGAGAACCCCACGGCGTCGGCCGTCTTCCACTGGCACGTTCCGGTCCACCGGCAGGTGCGGGTCAGCGGCGCTGTCGTGAAGACCACCGCCGAGGAGTCGGACCAGTACTGGCTGACTCGACCCGAGGCGTCGCGCAGGAGCGCCGTCGCCTCCAAGCAGAGCTCGGTGCTCCCGAGCAGACAGGTGCTCGAGGACGCGGTCTCGCTGCTCGGCGACGTCGCCCCCCCAAGGCCGGATCGGTGGGGTGGCTATCGGATCATCCCGACGGCCGTCGAGTTCTGGCAGGAGGGCCCGTACCGGTTGCACGACCGGCTGCGCTACCTGCGCGAGCGTGACGGCTGGCGGGTCGACCGTCTCGCTCCCTGACAGGCCCCGGGGAGGCAAGCTGAGCTCAAGCTGACGTCAAGCTGACGTCAAGCTGAGCCCGGTCAGGTCCCGGCACCTTCGATGAGAGGCGCGGTGCGGTGCGCGGTGGCGCGGTGCGGCGCGCGGCGCGCAGGACGCATGACGACGTTGCCGTGCCGGTGGTTGGTCGTGCTCACCGCCTGCTCTCTCGTCCAGCGGAGCAGCTCGTAGGTTCCCAGCCCGACGAGCGGCTCCACGTCCACCTCGAGCCCCGCGTCCAACAGGGCGAGGCGGAGCGCGGGTGCGGGTGACCCGAGGCGGACGCGGTCGGGTCGTTCGCGTCGCATGCGCTCGACGAACGTGGCGTCGTCCTCCACGACGGTCGCAGCGGGAAGCTTCGGATCGTAGGCCGCCACCGACAGCCGGAGGTCGAGGCCGAGGTCCGCCGACACCGCGAGCGAGACGGCGAGCTCGTCAGGGTCGTGGTCCGCTCCGATCCGCAACGCGGCGCTGCCGAGGGGATGCAGGCGGAAGACGTTCCGCTCCGCTCGCAGCCCGCTCGGGTCCACGCCTGCGCGTAGGCGCCGGCCCTCGGTGCGGGCGCGTGCCGTCTCCGCGGCGAGGTCCGCCGGCCCCGTCCTGCGCCAGTGCCCGAGCGTCGCGACGTAGTGCGGCCCTCCGGTCTTCGCCCCCGGTCCGACGCTCGACCGCTTCCAGCCGCCGAAAGGCTGGCGGCGGACGATCGCGCCGGTGATGGGGCGGTTCACGTACGCATTGCCGACTGCGACGCCTGCGGTCCAGCGGTCCGCCTCCCTCGTGTCCAGCGTCGAGATCCCGCCCGTGAGGCCGTAGGGGGTCGCGTTCTGCAGCTCGAGCGCGTGATCGAGGTCGCGCGCTCGGAGGAGCCCGAGGACCGGTCCGAAGCACTCCGTCAGGTGGAACTCGCTGCCCGGCTCCACCCCGAGCTTCACGCCGGGGGACCACAGCTGCGGGTTGTCGCCGACCTGGCGCGGCTCGACGAGCCAGCGCTCTCGGGGCCCGAGCGTCGAGAGCGCACGCTCGAGAGGTCCTGCGGGGGGGCGGATCAAAGGGCCGATCCTCGTCGAGAGGTCGAAGGGCGAGCCGACTCGGAGGCTCTCGACCGCGTCGGCGAGCCGCTCGCAGAAGCGCGGGTCGTCGTAGACGGGCGCCTCGAGGATCGCGAGGCTCGCGGCGGAGCACTTCTGACCGGCGTGCGAGAAGGCGGAGTGGACGATGTCCCTGACGGCGTCCTCCTGGTCCGCCGCGGCGGTGACGACGATCGAGTTCTTGCCGCTGGTCTCTGCATGTAGGCGAAGGTCCGGCCTCCACTCGAGGAAGCGCCGTGCCGTGTCATAGGCACCCGTGAGGATCACCGCCCCCACGTCCGGGTGCGTCACCAGGCGGCGCCCGGTCTCGGCATCGGCGCAGGGGACGAACTGCACGACGTCTTTGGGAATGCCCGCCTCGTGGCAGTGGGCGACGATCGAGGACGCCGTGAGGACGGTCTCGGGGGCCGGTTTGAGGATCACCGCGTTGCCCGCCGCGAGCGCGGCGAAGACGCCGCCCGAGGGGATCGCATAGGGGAAGTTCCACGGCGGAGCGACGACGACCACCCCGAACGGCGAGAACCGCCCGTCACGTCCGTGCAGCGACTCGAGGACGACCGCCTGGTCCCCGTAGTACCGGGCGCCGTCGACGGCTTCGGAGACCTCGACGTCGCCTTCCCGCACGACCTTCCCCGAATCGGCGGCCATCACTGCGATCGTCCGTGCGCGATCCGCCTCGATGCGGGCTGCGACCGCGTGCAGCAGGCGCCGGCGCTCGACCCCGGGCGTCGACGCCCACGCAGGCGCCGCACGGCGGGCGACGGCCACCGCGCGCTCGACGGTCTCCATGTCGGCCTGGACGTAGCGGTACCACTCGGACTCGGGCGCGGACGGATCGATCCCGGTCCCGGTCAGCGGTCCCTCCACGACCTCGCCCCCCACGAGCGCGGGCACCGGCGGAGGGGGGGTGGCGGCGAGCGCGCGCATCGCCTCGGCGAGGACGGCCCGGTTGGCCGGGACCGAGAAGTCGGTGTCGGCGGCGTTGGCGAAGGGCTGTTCGGCTCCTGCGAACGTCCCCGCCGGTGTGCGCGCCTCTGCGGGGCCGGGCGTCCCCAGCGTGGGACGCCGACGGGGGGAGCCCGCCGGTCGAAGGCGGTCTGCGACCGCTCGCCGGAAGCGCTGGCGCTGGTCCTCCCAGGCGTCGGACCCGGGCTCGAGCTCGGCCACGTGGGCGAGGAAATTCTCGGGCTCGGTGTTCTCGTCGAACCGCCGGACGAGATAGGCGACGGCCGACTCGAAGTCGTCCCTGCGGACCACCGGCGCGTAAAGGAGGACGCCGCCAGCGACGCGGGCGACGGCTTTCGCCTCCGCCACCGCCATGCCCTCGAGCATCTCGATCTCGACGCGGTCGTCGCCGCACTCGCGCCCGAGCGTCAGCGCCCAGGCGACGTCGAAGAGGTTGTGGCTCGCCACGCCGATCCGCACGGCGCCCGCGTTCTCTGGGCGGAGCGCCAGGTCGAGCATGCGCTTGTAGTTGGCGTCGACCTCCGCCTTGGTCGGGTAGGGCGCCTGCTCCCAGCCGCGCAGCTCCGCTTCCACACGCTCCATCGCGAGGTTCGCGCCCTTCACGAGCCGGACGCGGATCGGCGCCCCCCCTCGGGCACGGCGATCCCGGGCGAACGCGCAGAGCTGCTCGAGGACGCCGGTCGCGTCGGGCAGGTAGGCCTGCAGCGCGATGCCTGCGTAGAGGTCGAGGAGCTGCCCGTCTCCGAGCAGCGAGGTGAAGGCGTCGACGGTCACCTGGAGGTCCCGGTACTCCTCCATGTCGAGGTTGACGAGCTTCGGCGGATCGTGACGGGCGGCGGCCTCGAGGATCGGCCGAAGTCGCTCGCGCACCTCGTGGAGACTGTGCTCGTACGCCACGACGTCGAGCTGCGAGTAGAGCGCGGACAGCTTGACGGAGATGCAGTCGACCTCTCGACGACCGAGGAGCCCGGTCACGAGCCGGGCCCGTTCACGGGCCTGGCGCTCGCCGAGCACCGCCTCGCCGAGGAGGTTCACGTTGAGCCGCATCCCCTCGGCACGCCGGCGGCGCAAGTGCCTGCGCAGAGGCGCGGCCTCTGCGGGGAGCACGAGGCCGGCGAGCTCCCGGCGCAAGCGCGCCGTCGCGAGCGCGACGACCGGTGCGGGAGCGATGGGCGCCAGGATGCCGGCGAGCTGCAGCGCGACGCGGTCCGCAGGTCCGGCCATCGCCGGAGAGGGATAGGTGCGGACGAGGTCGGCGAGCCGGGCGGCGGCGCGGCGGGGTGTGCGGATGCGCAGCACCTGGTCGGTCAGCTCGAGGAGGAAGGCGCGGCTCGTGTCGTCGGTCACCGCCGCGGCGATCCGTCGCCGGCGGCGCCGCTCCCTTGGGCCCATCGTGGCGCGTGCCTCCTCGACCAGCCTCGCGGCGAGCGCTTCGGCGTCGCGGCAGCGTCGTTCGTCGTCTGAAGAGAGGGCGTCCATCGCACTGCACCGTACCGGCTCGCGTCGGATCCGCAGTGGCTCGCCGGCCGTCCGGGCGCTCGGGGCTCCGTCGGGGCACGGGGGCGGGGACGTGTCGTGCGGTGCGCGTGCTCAGGGGGCGGGGACGTGTCGTGCGGTGCGCGTGCTCAGGGGGCGGGGATCGCGCCGGGCGGTGCGCGTGCTCAGGGGGCGGGGATCGCGCCGGGAGCGTCGTCGCCGAGCCCGCCGGGGCGTGCTCCGTCGCTCGTGCGCAGTCCGCCGGGGCGTGCTCCGTCGCTCGTGCGCAGTCCGCCGGCGGGGCCGACCGGTGCGCGGCGGGCGCGAGGTCGGGGCGGGCGCGAGGCCAGGTAGCAGCCCCCGAGGATGAGCACGAAGCCGGCGGCGGTCGCAGGTCCGAAGGGCTCGCCGAGCACGGTCACCCCGAGGACGACCGCGACTGCGGGGTTCACGTAGGTCACGAGCGTGGCCCGCATCGCGCCCACCTCGGCGATGAGCGCGAAGAAGAGCAGGAAGGCGACGATGGTGCAGACGACGGTCAGCGTCGCGGCGGACGCCACGACCGATCCCGAGAGCGGTCGGGACGGCAGGTTGAGCATCGCCCACGGCGCATAGGCGATCGCACAGAGCAGCACGGACCACGCGATGACCCCGAGCGGCGGCACCCCCCTGAGCCGGTGGTCGACCACCCACGGCCCCAGCGCGTAGCCGACGACGACGACGAGCATCGAGAGAAGTGACAGCACGTGGGTCCCTGCCACCGAGAAGCCGACGAGCACCCCCACGCCGGCGATGCCGACCACGATCCCGACCATTCGTCGCAGGTCCAGATGGTCCGAGCCGGTGAGCAGCGCGAGGAGCGCGGCGACGAGCGGCACCGCCGCGACCAACAGGCCGCTGAGCGAGCTCGGCAGGCGGCGCTCCGCGTCGAAGAGAAGCACCCACGGCACCGCCAGCTCGGCGATCGTGTAGAGGACGAGCGACCGCCAGCGGCGGAGCGCGGGGACGAGTGCCCCGCGTGCCGCTGCGAGCGGGACGAGCACGACCGAGGCGCCGCCCGTGCGGATGAAGACGAGCAGCGGCGGGCTGATCTCGCGCACGGAGATCTTGATCAGCAGGTAGGGCAGACCCCACACGACGCCGACGGCGACGAAGTACGCCCACCCGCGGCGCGTCATCGCACGGGTGCGCTCGGGTCGCTCAGCGACGGGCGCGCGGTGCTTGGAACCTGGCGACCGAGAAGCCGAAGAGCACCGGGATGTCCACCGCGAACACGAGGAGCGAGAGCGTGAGCAGGACCAGCATCGTCCCTCGGGTCCCGTCGGAGACGAAGACGTACTCGAGAATGCCCGCGATCACCCCGTACGCGACGAGGGCCCAGCGCACGACGAGGAAGAAGGCGTCCCACGCGAACTGCCGGAGGCCGGCGACCAGGACGACGGCGGCGATCAGCGCCACCCCTGCCGCGGCCACGAGGCCGACGGCGGGAGCGAGCGGTGCCCGGCGCGGGAGGTACGACGCGAGGTAGACGCCGCCCCCGAGCACGAGCGCCATCGAGGTCAAGCACACGAGCGGGATCGGCGGTCTGCTCGAGAACGCCTCCCGCCCTGGACCGGCGTCCGCGTGGTGCGCTTCGGCGTCCGCGTGGTGCGCTTCGGCGTCCGCGTGGTGCGCTTCGGCGTCCGCGTGGTGCGCTTCAGTATTCGCGTACGGCATGTCGTGGACGTGCTGGTCGAGGTGCTCGTCGAGGTCCATTCAGGGTTCCCTCACCCGGTCGCGAGGCGGGTCATGATGACGAGGGTCGCCACCTGCATCGCGCCCGTCACGCCCGCGGCGTAGATGAACCGTCGCATGAGCCGGCCGATCAGCTCCCCGTCGGGTCGAGGCTTGCGCAGCTCGAAGAGCACCGCGAGGTTGGCGGGCTCGAGCACTCCGATGGCCACGACCGCCATGACGGCGACCACCAGGAACGACGCAACCAGCCATGCGTGGTCCGGGTAGGCGGCCGAGAGGTTCCCGAGATGGCGGGCGAGCTGCCACCCCGCGCCCATCGTGCAGATCACCAACGTCGGCATGAGCACGACCATCTTGGGCATGAAGCGCTTCGAGAACTCGACGCGTGCAGGGATCGGCATCTTCGCCATGACGGGACCGATCACGAAGCCGAGGAACAGGTCGATCCCCGTCCACAGCGCGCCGGCCGCCACGTGGAAGAAGTCGAGCGCCCACAGCCAGTTGCCGGCGATCGCGATAACGAGCAGCACGAGCACGGTCGCGACCAGCGGCAACGCGCGCAACGGTACGACCTGGATCTGGGCCGCCGGGGTGCCAGGCCTGGCGGCGCCAAGAGCCGCGGCGGATCCTGCCCCGGGTCGGGCCGCGGTCACGTCAGCTGGTGCGGTGTCTGGCCTGGTGAGCGCCATTCGACCCTCCCTCTGCGGGCGCTCGGTGCATGCCGCCGTAGCGGAGCACTGTGGACTCCTGCCACGATACACAGGGAGCGCGCGCGGAGGAAGCCGATGAGGTGCGGTGAGAAGGCCGATGAGGCGCCGAGGACGCCGATGAGGCGCGCCGGGATGTGGAGCCCCGGTGGCTGACGGGGCCTTCGACCTAAAGGGCTGCCGTGTGGTCGTGACGGGCGCGACCAGCGGGCTGGGGTCGGCGATGGCAGAGGCGCTGATCGCCGCCGGCGCGTCGGTCGGCGTCGCCGCGCGTCCCGGACCGCGCCTCGCCGACGCGGTGGCGCGCCTCGCGGACTCGGCGGCGCGGCTCGGCCGGTCAGGAGCCGCCGTGGCGGTCCCCGTGGACGTGCGGGACGCGGATTCCGTGACGCTTGCCCTGCGAGCGGCGGTCGTCGGTCTCGGCGGCGTGGACATGGTCGTCAACAACGCGGGGATCGGGATGCGGCGGGTCAACCCGCGGTTCTTCGAGCGGCCACAGCCCTTCTTCGAGGTGGAGCCGTCGGCCTTCGACGACGTGGTGGCCACGAACCTTCGCGGGTACTTCCTTGTGGCTCGTGCCTTCTCGTTGCACTTCCTCGAGCAGGGGAAGGGCAGCTTCGTCAACGTCTCGGTCAACCGCGAGACGATGGCTCGCCGCGGCTTCGTGCCCTATGGCCCTTCTCGAGCCGCGTCCGAGTCGCTCAGCGCGATCATGGCGGAGGACCTCCGGCCGTTCGGCGTCACGGCGAACGTGCTTCTCCCGGGGGGAGCGACCGAGAGCGGCATGATCCCCGACGATCTGCCCTTGGACCGGCGGGCCGGGCTCCTGCCCGCGGCGATCATGGGACCGCCGGCAGTGTTCCTCGCGTCCCGCGAGGCCGACGGGCTCACGGGCGCGAGGATCGTGGCCAAGGACTTCGGCTCGTGGCTCGACGAGTACCGCGCGCGGCGCTCGGAGAGGGAGACGGGAGCTGGGCGCTAGCCGGCGACATCGGGAGTGCGCCGTCGTCGGGCTGCGCCGGCGCGTCGCGTAACGTCCTCGTCGTGGACCTGCTGGTGGTGCGGCACGCGCACGCAGGGGCCAAGGACGGGTGGGGTGGCGACGACCGGCTCCGGCCCTTGAGCGAGCGCGGGCGCAGAGAGGCGCTCGACCTCGCCGGCATGCTCGCGCCCTACGCCGTGCAGCAGGTTCTCTCCAGCCCCCTCCTGCGCTGCATCCAGACCGTCGAGCCGCTCGCGAGGCGGCTCGGTCTGCCGATCGAGCACTCGGAGGCGCTCGGACCGCAGGGAGACGAGGACGCGGCGCGGCTCCTGGGCGCACTGGCCCGGGCGACCCACACCGTCGCCGTCTGCACGCACGGGGAGACGATCGAAGCGCTCCAGCGCCGTTTGGGACGGTCGCCGAAGCTCGGCTTCGGACCCGGGGGTGCCCACGAGAAGGGCTCGGCGTGGCTCCTTCACGCGACCGGGGGCCGGTTCACCTCGGCCACCTATCTGCCGCCCGCGGGCGTTCGGGTCGCAGACATGCTCGAACAGGGCACGAGCGCGTGACAATGGCCCCGGCGGGGCCTTGGGCGGCGCGAACCTCGCTGCGACGCTCCCGGGAAGGATCGGCAGAGGATCGGCAGGCGACGGGGCGCCCGGTCGTCGTGCGTGGCGAACAGGTGTTCGCTATCCTGCAGACGGTGCAGACGGTGCAGACGGTGCAGACGGTCCAGGACACGCTCTTTTCGGCGGGCGAGGAGGTGGTCCTCCGCCCCGTCGCCGAGGGAATGGTCCGGACGGGCCTCGAAAGAGGCGCGTGGCTCGACTTGCGTCCTGGCTGGGTCGGGGGTGCCGGGGCGCTCTTTGCGAGGCTCGAGCGCACGGTCCCCTGGAGAGCGGAGCGCCGCCCGATGTACGAGCGGCTGGTCGACGTGCCCAGGTTGCTCTGCTTCTACGAGGACGGCGAGGAGCTTCCCGACGCAGCGGTGGGGGAGATGCGACGCGCGTTGAGCGATCACTACGCACCGGTGCTCGGAGAGCCCTTGAGCACCGTCGGGATGTGCCTGTATCGCGACGGCGACGACAGCGTCGCGTGGCACGGCGACCGGATCGGCCGCGCGGCGCGCGAGGACACCGTGGTGGCGATCGTGTCCCTGGGGGCGCCGCGGCGCTTCCTTCTCCGGCCACGAGGCGGGGGCCCCGCGATGCGCCTCGAGCTCGCGGCGGGCGACCTCCTCGTGATGGGCGGAAGCTGCCAGCGCACCTGGGAGCACGCCGTCCCGAAGAGCAGACGTCCGACGGGGCCTCGCATCAGCCTGCAGTTCCGGACGTGGGGCGTGCGCTGAGGCGCGCGGCGAAAGCCCCTCGGCTCGCACCCAAGAGAATGTGGGACCGGACTGCCTGCCACGAAGAGCCGCTTTGGAGAAATCCCGCCCACGCAGGTTTGAGGTCGACCCGAGATCGGTAGAATTCCATGGCCTGGCCCGACGGCCGGGTGCCAGCCAAAGACGAGGCCCCTGGCAATCCCCCTCCGCCCCAGGGGCTTCGTCGCGCTGGCGACGCCTTGGCCGCCCGTCAGGCCTTCAGCTCGGGGAAGTCCTCCTCGCGCCACTCCGAGGCGCGCGAGGGATGGGCCTCCTCCCGGGCCCGAAGCTCGACCCGGCGGATCTTCCCGGAGATCGTCTTCGGGAGCTCGA
>JAJYXS010000106.1 GCA_021801615.1 Actinomycetes bacterium | reverse complement strand
AGCGTCGCAGGCGCCTCACCCTTTCGCTTCGTGACCTCCGAGGCATCCCTCGATGGCCTGTCGCCGCGCTGTCGCAGCATCATCGGCACGCTGCTGTCGATCGCGGACGGGCGAGGCGTCGGGGCGAGCTGCGCGATCGTCGTCGCACCGCGACTCGACACCGTCTCCGACATGATCCTCGCCGCTGCGTCGGAGTTCTGACCGCCGCCGCCCTCAGTCGTTCCGTGCACACCTCCACACGGCTCCAGACGAACCCCGAGGCACCCAAGGGGCACATCCTCACCGACGACGAGGCCAAGGCCGAGTCCGCCCGGCGCGTCGCCGCCGGGCACCTCCCGCTCCAGCGCATGGAGGCCCCGGGGCTCGTCTTCAACGACGCCGGCGATGCTCTCGTGTGGCTCGCTGGCGGCAAGCTCAAGATGGCGACGCTGTCGGTCGTCCCCGAGCTGATCGGGCCGTCCTCGGTCTCAACCGAGATGGTCGCGGACACGGTGATCGAGTGGGCAAAGGGCGTCGTGTTCGCCGACCGGGCGAGCCTCTCGGCCGTCCTGCGCGCACTCGAGCGCTCGGGCTCGCCGATCAAGCGGCAGAGGGGGCGCGTCGTCTCGTACATGACGAGGCTGCCGCTGAACAGCCAGTTCACCGTCCTCACCGATGCCCTCGCCTCCCGCTACGTCGCCCCCGGGGAGTCGACGATCGCCGCGTGGCGGTCGAGCTTTCGGCTCAGCCCGTCGCTGTCGCAGGTCGAGGCACTCGTGGCCCTCGCCCGGATCGCCGGCGACGGCGACGTCACCGTCCTGCCGAAAGCCCTTGCCACCCTGGCCGCGAGCGGTGTGAAGATCCGCACGCTCCTCAACGGCGGCCACGGCTCGGCCGTGCACGCCTACAACGCCGTCAACTCCCACGTCGAGCTCTGGTCGACCGTCGAGCGGACCGATCCCCTGCTGCGACTCGCTGCGCTGCGCTCGGGCGACACCGTGACCGCGGAGCCGTTCAAGATGCTCGGCGGCATCGTCGAATGCCTCGTCTCGACGCCGTTCAAGCTGCGTCCCGGCTCGAGCGTCATCGTGTGGGCCGACGGCGGGCCAGGGCTTCCTGCCACACTGCTCGACCTCGGCTACGACCCGGCGAGCGGGACGCTCACCGCCCGGTTCACCACACCTGCCACCCGCAAGCGGCGCTCGAATGGCTACGACATGATCTTCGACAAGATCGGCTCGGGCGAGTCGGTGTTCGTGACGACCGAGCCGTACACAGGGTCGGGCGGCAAGTTCGCCCCGTCGCTCAAAGGTGGCCGCCAGTGGAAGTCTGGCCAGACCATCTCCCGAGAGCTCCCGCTCTACGTCTCGCTCGCTGCTGCTGCGACGCCGGCGCGCGGAGCCCCGGCGGACGGGGGCTAGCCACCATGGTGAGCCGCCAGGACGACGACGGGGCGCAGGTGTCCGAGGAGGACTACTGGGCGCAGATCCGGGCCTACAACGCCGACGGGAGCTACGACTTCCCGCCGCCGCCCGTCAACGCCGACCAGGTCCTCGACTTCTGGCTGCACGTCGCCGTCTCCGACGAGACCTTGGCCCGGGTCCAGGCGCGAGACGACGCCCGCCACGCCCGGGCCGAGGCGGCACTTCGCTCCTTGCACACGAGCTCGGTCCGGCTCTCGATGCCGACGACGAAGCGCAAGCCGCGCCTCGTCTTCGTCAACGGACTCGCACCGGACCGGTTGCGCGAGGAGCTCGACGCTGTCGCGGCGTCCCGGCGCTACCGCCGGCACCCCGAGGACCTCGAGCACTGCGACGCGATGATCCTCTACCGCCACGCTCTCGCCGAGACCGAGAAGATCGTGCGGTCCGTGCCGCCGCACCGGATCCCGACCGAGGACATCCGCATGGCGGCACGCTTTGGCGGGCTCCACTACAACGCCGAGCGCCTCTCCCGGCCGGAGTACCTCTCGCTCTACGCGAGCGAGGTCATCTTCATGGGTCGGCGCCAGCGGTTGAACGACGTCTGGCACACCTGGAGGCCTGACCTCATCGTGTAGTGCCGCGACCAGCAAAGATGAACCCGATGATGAAGACGAAACCGCTCCAGATCCGTCGATCGGGCGCGGGATGACCGCCCGCGAGATCGTTGTTCTGGAGGAGCGGTCTGTCCACCCCGGGCCGGCCTTGAGCGGCACTTGCGGGACGTCCCGACCGTGAGAAGGGCCTGTAGCGCTGGTTCGGCGCTACGTGCTAAGCCACCAGCTGTCATGTGTTCCTAGCCTGAGTGGTCAGGGTGTTGCCTGCCCCCTCAGACGGGACCCCCGCTTCGCGGTGCGGGCTCCATTCGTGCGTCCAAGTAGGCCGTGAGGAATGCGGCGGAGCTCCGTGCCGCCTGGTCGACCCATGCGGCGAGCGTCTCGGGGAGTTCTGCTCCGGGATGAGATAGTACCTGGTTCCTGAGGCTGGCGATCTTGAGCGCCGAATCGACGACGGGGTCATCGAGGCCCAGAGCCACGCCGGCGGCGGCGATCTTCTGGTTGAGGAATCGTTCTTCAAGGCGATCGAGTTCGTCCCTTGCGGCGCGGATCTTCCGGACCTTCGCAGTCAATGCAAGCCGGTCGCCGCCCAGGTTGCTTGTGAGCTTATCGACCAGCTTCTGCGCTGCCCGGGTGTCGGGCGCAGTTGGATCGACGCCAGTGGGCCTCTCCTGCCGGGCGATGTGCTCGATGACCTGAAAAAAGGTGAGGATGGTGTTAGCCATGCTTCTGGGGGACCAGTCAGACTTGTCGGCCAAAACGGTCGCTTCGTGCCAAATGCGGGAAGCGATAGTTCCGTGCCGGTGAGCAGCGCGATAGCGGGCCGCGACGATGTCCGCTTCTGAACCCGAGAGTTCCCTAGTAGCGAAGCCACCGAAGGTCCCGCCGATCCATCGCGATTTGTAACTGTTCAGGTGCTTGGGAGGCACTGCACAGGCCCCTGAACTGCTGATTCGCGAAATCACACAAATGTTGCTTGACTTGTAAGCGTGCCAGAGAGCGTCTCATC
>JAJYXS010000119.1 GCA_021801615.1 Actinomycetes bacterium | reverse complement strand
CGATCGGGCGGGTCGCCGATCGGGCGTGGGGTGCCGATCGGGCGTGGGGTGCCGATCGGCCGGGTCGCCGCTCGAGCGCGGCGTGCCGAGCGGGCGCGGGGTGCCGAGCGGGCGGGTCGCCGCTCGAGCGTGGGGTGCCGAGCGCGCACGCACCTCCGAGCGCGAGACGCCGCCCGGCGCTCGCCAGCACGAGGAGCCTCAGGCGAGCTTTGCGATCCGGCGCATGAGCCGAGACTTGCGGTTCGCGGCCTGGTTCTTGTGGATGACGCCCTGCGCGGCCGCCTTGTCGATGCGCTTCACCGCGGCGCGTAGCGCCTCGGGGGCGTGCTCTGCGCCGGTCTCTGCCGCTACGACGGCCGTCTTGGTGCGGGTGCGCATCTCCGAGCGGACGGCCTTGTTGCGCAGCCGACGGCGCTCGTTCTGCCGGTTCCTCTTGATCTGGGACTTGATGTTCGCCACGGTGCGCTGCCTCGCGTCTGCTCGGGTGCCACGGCCGGGTCGCGGCGCCGATGGATGCTAGCAGGTGCCGACCCCGGACTTCGTCTCCGGCCCCCGGCCGCTACGATCGGGCGAACCGTGTCCTCATCTGGCGGGCTGGCGCCTGGCAGGGTGCCGGCCGAGCGCATCCGCAACTTCTCGATCATCAGCCACGTCGACCACGGGAAGTCGACGCTGTCCGACCGTATCCTCGAGCTGACCGGCGCGGTCGACCCCCGCCTCATGCGCGAGCAGTACCTGGACTCGATGGACATCGAGCGCGAGCGGGGCATCACGATCAAGGCGCAGAACGTGCGCGTCCTCTACCGCGACCACGTGCTCCACCTCATCGACACGCCCGGCCACGTGGACTTCGGCTACGAGGTGAGCCGGTCGCTCGCCGCGTGCGAGGGCGCGGTGCTGCTCGTGGACGCCTCCCAGGGGATCCAGGCTCAGACCCTCGCCAACACCTACCAGGCGATCGAGCACGATCTGGAGATCGTGGCGGCGCTGAACAAGATCGACCTGCCGGCCGCCGACCCCGAGCGTTACGCGAAGGAGATCGAGCAGATCCTCGGGATCGACGCGGACCAGATCCTGCGGATCTCGGCGAAGACCGGCCAGGGCGTCCCCGAGCTGCTCGACGCGATCGTCGAGCGGGTCCCCCCACCGAGGGGCGATCGTGGCGCGCCGCTGCGCGCGCTCATCTTCGACTCCTCCTACGACCAGTACCGCGGTGTCGTCTCCTCGGTGCGGGTCGTCGACGGCGTGCTCTCCACGGGGAGCCGTGTGCGATTCATGCAGGCGGGCGCCGTCCACGAGGTGGAGGAGATCGGCGTGCGCACGCCCGAGCCGCGCCGGGCCGACGAGCTCGGGCCTGGCGAGGTGGGATATCTCGTCGCGGGGATCAAGGACGTGGGGGAGGCCCGCTCGGGCGAGACGGTCACCGACGCGCAGGCGCCCGCCGCCGAGCCGCTCGCCGGCTACCGGGACCCGAAGCCGATGGTCTTCTGCGGGCTGTACCCGATCGACGGCGACGAGCTGCCCGAGCTGCGCGACGCGCTGGAGAAGCTCGAGCTGAACGACGCGAGCTTCACCTACGAGCCCGAGTCGTCGCACGCGCTCGGGTTCGGCTTCCGCTGCGGGTTCCTCGGGCTGTTGCACATGGAGATCGTCCGCGAGCGCCTGGAGCGCGAGTTCGACCTCTCGCTCATCGCGACCGCGCCGTCGGTCGAGTACCTGGCGCACCTCACCGACGGGTCCGTCGTGAAGGTCGACAACCCGACGGACCTGCCCGACGCCGCACGACTCGACCACGTGGACGAGCCGATGCTCACGGCGACCGTGCTCACCCCTTCGGAGTACACCGGGACGGTGATGGACCTGTGCCAGAGCCGCCGAGGCGAGATGCAACGGATGGAGTACCTCTCCCCCGAGCGCGTCGAGCTCGTCTACACGATCCCGCTCGCAGAGGTCGTCGTGGACTTCTTCGACCAGCTGAAGAGCCGCACGAAGGGCTATGCCAGCCTCGACTACGAGCCGGCAGGCTACGCGACCGCGCACCTCGTGCGCGTGGACCTGCTCATCAACCACGTCCCCGTGGACGCGTTCTCGACGATCGTCCACCGCGCCCAGGCCGACGCGTACGGGCGGCGCATGGCAGAGAAGCTACGCGGGCTCATCCCGCGTCAGCTCTTCGACGTGCCGATCCAGGCGGCGATCGGAGGCCGCGTCGTCGCGCGCGAGACGGTCAAGGCCCGACGCAAGGACGTGCTCGCGAAGTGCTACGGGGGTGACATCACGCGCAAGCGGAAGCTCCTCGAGCGCCAGAAGGAAGGGAAGAAGCGGATGAAGAGCATCGGGCGCGTCCAGGTGCCCCAAGAGGCCTTCATCTCGGCGCTCAGGCTGGAAGACTGACGCCGGCGGAGACCGGTCTCGGGCCGAGTCCGCCTGGCGCCCCTTGGCACTCGGTAGAATCGACTGCCAGAAGCAGGCACCGTCGACGGAGAGGCACCATGCCCGACACCCAGGAGCTCGACCCTCGCAAGGCCGCGATCCTCGAGGCCGTGGTGAGCGAGTACATCGGCACCGCCCAGCCGGTCGGGTCCCACCACGTCGCGCACGCCGCCGGCATTCACGTGTCGTCCGCCACGATCCGTTCGGAGATGGTGGCGCTCGAGCGCGAGGGCTACCTCGCCCAGCCGCACACGAGCGCGGGACGGATCCCGACCGACAAGGGCTACCGGTTCTTCGTCGACCAGCTCGCCCAGCCCGGGGTGCTCGGACCCGCTGAGCGCACGCGGGTCAGCCGCTTCTTCGAGCAGGTCCACGGCGAGATGGAGGAGATGCTCGAGCGGACCTCGGGCCTTCTGTCGGAGCTGACCTCGTGCGCGTCGGTCGTGGTCTCACCGAGCCACGAGACTGCCCCGGTGCGCTCGGTCCAGCTGGTCGGCCTCGGGCCGCGCGTTGCGCTGCTCGTGGCCGTGCTCGCCGACGGGGCGGTCGAGAAACGGTCGATCGACTTCGGCGAGGAGGTCTCCGAAGAGGTGCTCGGCCGCGCCTCGGCCCGTCTGCACGCGGCTGCCCAGTTCCGCCCCCTCGGTGGCGTCGCCGTGCCCGGGAAGAGTGGCGACCCCCTGGTCGACCGCGTGGTCGCGCGCGCGCAGGCGGCGCTCGCAGAGCTCGCGTCCGAGGCGCACGACCGCGTCTTCGTCGGCGGGCCGTCCCGCCTCGCCGCCGCGTTCGACGCCGTCGAGACGGTCCGAGCGGTGCTCGCGGCCTTGGAGCAGCAGCTGGTCGTGGTCTCACTGCTTCGCGACCTGCTCGAGCGCGGCCTGTCCGTCGCGATCGGCGCCGAGCACGGCTACGAGCCGTTGGCGTCGTGCGCGGTCGTGGTCGCGCCGGTGCCGGTGGACGGCCAGCCGGCAGGCGCCGTGGGCGTTCTTGGTCCCACCAGGATGAACTATCCGCAGGCGCTCGCCGCCGCGCGGATCGTAGGTGAGCGGCTCGGCCAGCGGCTCGGAAGGTCGAACGAACCTGCGTCCGTCGCGTACTCGGCCGGCGGACCCCGCTCGAGGAGGCGTGCACGTGGCAGGCGCTGAGACGATGGGTGACCTCTACGAGCTGCTCGGCGTGCGGCCCGATGCGACCGACGAGGAGATCAAGCGCGCCTACAGGCGGCGTGCGCGGGAGCTCCACCCGGACGCGAACGGCGGCGACCAGGAGGCCGAGGACAAGTTCAAGGAGGTGTCCTTCGCCTACGAGGTCCTGAGGGACCCCGAGCGGCGAGCCCGCTACGACCGGTTCGGGTCCGCGAGCTTCGCAAGCGGCGCCGGCGCCGCTGCCGGCGGCGCCGGGTTCGGGTTCGACGGGGGGTTGTCCGACCTGTTCGAAGCGTTCTTCGGCACGATGGCAGGCGGGCCTCGCGGCAGGCGTCGGGGACCCCAACAGGGCAGCGATGCCGAGGTGACGCTGCACCTCAACTTCGCAGAGGCGGTGTTCGGCGCCGAGAAGCAGCTCTCGGTACGGCTCCCCGTCACCTGCGAGGAGTGCGGGGGCGGCGGCGCGCGCCCGGGCACCCAGCCCGTCGCGTGCTCGGACTGCCAGGGGACCGGCGAGCTCCGCCGGATCCGCCAGTCGCTGCTCGGCCAGGTCGTGACGTCGGTCGCGTGCCCGAGGTGCCAGGGGTCCGGCGAGGTCATCGGCGATCCGTGCCCGTCGTGCCGCGGGGAGGGACGGCGCATGGAGGACCGCGAGTTCACGGTGGAGGTCCCTGCCGGCGTGGACGACGGGTCGACGCTCCGGCTGGCCGGACGTGGTCCGGCGGGGCCGCGCGGCGGGCCGAACGGCTCGCTCTTCGTCCACCTCGTGGTCGAGCCCGACGAGCGGTTCGAGCGCGCGGGGGACGATCTCCATACGACGCTGCACGTCGGCATGGCCCAGGCCGCGCTCGGCACCACGCTCGACGTCGAGACGCTCGAGGACTCTCGCCAGGTCAACGTCGCCGCCGGCACCCAGACCGGAGCGGTGATCCGCCTTCGGGGGCTGGGGGTTCCCCACCTGCGCGGTCGCGGCCGGGGCGACCTGTTCGTCCACGTCGTGGTCGACACGCCCACCGACCTCACCGCTCGCCAGCGCGAGCTCCTGGCGGAGCTCGCCGCAGAGCGCGGCGAGGAGGTGCACGGGCACGACGGCGTCTTCTCGCGCATCCGCTCGGCGCTCAGCTGAAGCCGGGCCCGGAACCCGGCAGGGCGCGGGCAGGAAAAAAGAGGCCCCGCAGGGCGACGTGGGCGTCGCGCTGCGCCGCCGGGCCGCGGCCCAGGTGCTCGTCACGGACCCCGCGGTCCCGCTCCTCGAACCCGCCGACGCGCACCACCTCGGGCGGGTCCTGCGGCTCGGCGCAGGAGAGCTCGTCGTCGCGACCGACGGCCGAGGCCGCTGGGCTCCCTGCCGCTTTCGGCCGGACGGGACGCTCGAGCCCGACGGGCCGGTCGTGGTCGAGGCAGCGCCCTCGCCCGTGCTGACCGTGGCGTTCGCCCCGGTGAAAGGCGAGCGGCCCGAGCGGGTCGTCGAGAAGCTGACCGAGCTCGGCGTCGACCGGGTCGTCGTGCTCCGCTCGGCCCGCTCGGTGGTGCGTTGGGACCCTGCCCGCGCGCTGGGCGCGCTGGAGCGGCTCCGGCGGGTGGCGGCCGAGGCGGCCGCGCAATCGCGCCGGGTCTGGCTGCCGGAGGTCACCGGCGTCGTCGGGCTCGACGGCCTCGAGCGCGCGGGCATGGCCCTCGCAGAGCCCGGGGGCCCGTCGCTCGGCCCGGCGATCACCGGGATCGCGGTCGGACCCGAAGGGGGATGGAGCCCAGAGGAGCTCGCCTCCGGGTGGCCGACGGTCGCTCTCGCGACCCACGTGCTGCGAGCGGAGACGGCGGCGATCGCCTCGGGGGTGCTTCTCGGCGCGCGACGCGCCGGTACCGTGTCGGGTCACGGACGATGAGCGTCCGCCGCACGGCGTGGTGGAAGTATTGAGGAAGTATGAGGATGATGGCGGAGCAGGTCGAGTGGCTGAGCACGAAGGACGCGTCGGCCCGCCTCGGGGTCACCTTGCGCAGCCTCTACCGGTTCATCGACTGCGGCGAGCTCGCGGCATATAAGTTCGGCCGGGTGATCCGCCTGAAGGCTGAGGACGTCGACCGGTTCATCGAGTCGTGCCGGATCGCGCCCGGTGACCTCGAGCATCTCGTGCCGCCCCGACGGTCGAGCGACGGACGGGAACCCTGACGCCGACCGCGTGCCTCTTCTGCGGGATCGTGGCCGGGACGGTGCCTGCCGACATCGTGCACGCCACCGACCGCACCGTCGCCTTCCGCGACATCAATCCCCAGGCGCCGGTGCACGTGCTCGTCGTGCCGCGCCGCCACGTCGAGCACGCCGGAGCGCTCGGCGACGCCGATGCCGAGGACCTCGCGGCGATGTTCGCCACCGCGCGCGCGGTCGCCGAGGCAGAGGGCCTCGACGTCCCCGAGCGCGGGTACCGCCTGGTGCTGAACGTGGGGAAGGACGCGCAGAATTCGGTGCCGCACCTCCACCTCCACGTGATCGGCGGCCGCCCGATGACGTGGCCGCCGGGGTGACCGCCAGCGACCGCGCGGCGGCGTTGCACGCCGCGCAGGCCGAGGAGGCGGCGGACGCCGGGGCAACCGCGGGCTGTGGCGCGCCGAACCTGCGCAGGGAGACGATGGTGCCGGACACCCACCTCATGGCGAGCCTCCTCGGCCCCCACGACGAGCTGCTGCGGCTCGTCGAGCGGTCGTTCCCCGAGGACCGCATCGCCGTGCAGGGCAACCGGATCGCGGTGGACGGCCCGGAGGCCGAGCGGCTGGCTCGGCTGTTCGAAGAGCTCGTCTTGGTGCTCCAGTCGGGCCAGGGCCTCGACGCCGCGAAGGTCCGGCGGACGATCGACATGGTGCGCGAGGACGTCCGGCCCTCCGAGGTGCTGAACGCCGAGGTGGTGCGAGGGGCGAGAGGTCGCACCGTCCGTCCGTACACCGCGGGCCAGAAGCGCTACACGGACGCGATCGGCGCGAACACGATCGCCTTCGGCATCGGGCCTGCCGGGACCGGCAAGTCCTATCTCGCGGTCGCGCTCGCGGTGCAGGCCCTCCAGACGCGAGCGGTCAGCCGCATCATCCTGACGCGCCCGGCGGTCGAGGCGGGCGAGCGGCTCGGCTTCCTCCCCGGCGACCTGATGGCGAAGGTCGACCCGTACCTGCGCCCGCTCTACGATGCGCTCTACGACCTCTTGGAGCCCGAGGGCGCCCAGCGGCTCTTGGACCGCGGCACGATCGAGGTCGCGCCCCTCGCGTTCATGCGCGGGCGCACCCTGAACAACTCGTTCATCATCCTCGACGAGGCGCAGAACACGACGCCCGAGCAGATGAAGATGTTCCTCACCCGGATCGGCTTCGGCTCCAAGTGCGTCGTCACCGGCGACGTCACCCAGATCGACGTCCCTGGCGGACGGTCGGGGCTCGTGGGGCTCGACAAGGTGCTCGGCGACGTTCCCGGGATCGCCTTCGTGCACCTGACGCGTCGAGACGTGGTCCGCCACCAGATCGTGGCCGACATCATCCGCGCGTACGAGGAGGCCGAGCGCTCCGCCGATGGCCGTTGACGTCTTCGTCGCCGACGAGCAGGCAGACGGCGAGGTCGACCTCGACCGGTGGGCGGCGCTCGCACGCAGGGTGCTGGAAGATCGCCAGGTGCACGGCGAGGTCGAGGTGTCGATCCTCTTCGTCGACGAGCCGTCGATCGCCGCCTTGAACGAGCAATTCCTCGGGCGCACCGGGCCCACCGACGTGCTCGCGTTCCCGATCGAGGACGAGCCTCCGGTGGGCGGGCGATCCCCGGACTCGGGGGGGCGCGGGCCCGGGGCGGACGCCGAGGAGGAGCCGCTCACCCTCCTCGGCGACGTCGTGATCTGCCCGGCGGTGGCCGCGCGCGACGCCGCCGAGCGCGCGACGACCCTCGACGACGAGCTCGCGCTGCTCGTCGTGCACGGGCTGCTGCACCTCCTCGGGATGGACCACGAGACGGACGAGGAGGCCGAGGCGCTCGAGCGCCTCGAGCGCCAGCTCCTCTCGAGCTACCACTCGCGCGATCACTCGCGCGACCACGAAGGCGGCGGATCGGCGTGACCTCGGTGTCGCCCGTCGTCGCGAGCGCAGGGTTCCGAGCGACCGACTGGGTGCTCCTCGTCGTCATCGTCGTGCTGCTGGGCGCGTCCGGGATCCTGGCGCTCTCCGAGACGAGCCTCGTCCAGACCGACCGAGTGAAGGCGAAGGCGCTCTTGGACGAGCGGCGCCGGGGCGCGCGGCCGCTCGCACGCCTCGTCGAGCACCCCGAGCGGTTCCTGAACCCGGTCCTCCTGCTCGTCCTCGTCTGCCAGCTGGTGTCGGCGACCCTCGTCGGGGTGATCGCGTCCGCGTGGCTCGGCGCGTGGGGTGTCGTGGCAGGCACCGTGTTCGAAGTCGTGGTGATCTTCGTCCTCTTCGAGGCGGTGCCGAAGAACTGGGCCGTGCGCAACCCCGAGCGTGCGGCGCTGTTCACCGCGCCGATCGTGGACGCGCTGGTGCGGTTCGCGCCGGTGCGGGCGATCTCCTCGGTGCTGATCGGCCTCGCCGACCTCCTCATCGGCCGCCGCGGTGCGACAGGCGCCCGGCCGCCGAAGGTGACCGAGTCCGAGCTGTTGGCGATGGCCGACGTCGCGCAGGCCGAGGACGTGATCGAGCTGCAGGAGCGGACGCTCATCCACTCGATCATCGACTTCGGCGACGCGGTGGTTCGCGAGGTGATGGTGCCTCGCCTCGACATGTTCACCCTCGACGCGGACGTGTCCGTCCACGACGCCCTCACCCGGGTGCTCGCGGCGGGATGGAGCCGAGTCCCGGTCCAGCAAGGCGACGTCGACGACGTGGTGGGCATCGCCTACGCGAAGGACCTCATGCGCGCCGAGAACGACGGCCACGGCGCAGACCCGGTGCGCGCGCACCTGCGGCCGGCGCACTTCGTGCCGGAGACGAAACGCCTGACCGCGCTCCTGCGCGAGATGCAGGACGCGAAGTTCCACATGTCGATCGTCGTCGACGAGTACGGCAGCACGGTGGGCCTCGTCACCTTGGAGGACCTCATCGAAGAGCTCGTCGGGGAGATCGTCGACGAGTACGACACCGAAGAGCCCGTCGTCGAGACCCTTCCCGACGGGAGCGTGGTCGTGACCGGTCGCATGGCGATCGACGACGTCGACGACCTCATCGGCACCGAGCTCCCCCAGGAGGGCTGGGACACGGTCGGGGGGCTGATGCTCGCCCTGAGCGGGCACGTTCCCGCCGAGGGGGAATCCGTCGACGTCGACGGCGTGCGGCTGGTCGCCCAGCGCGTGCAGGGACGCCGCATCTCCCGGGTCCGGATCGAGCGCACCACCGCCGTCGGCGCCTCCGGCGACGACTCGGAGGGGTGAGGCGGCGGTGAAGGCGGGGTTCGCGGTGGTCCTCGGCCGTCCGAACGTCGGCAAGTCGACGCTGGTCAACCGGATGGTGGGGGCGAAGGTCTCGATCGTCTCGTCGCGCCCGAGCACCACGCGCCAGCGCGTGCGCGGCGTGGTCCACCGCCCTGGTGCCCAGGTGGTGCTCGTGGACACGCCGGGTCTCCACCGCCCCCGCACGCTGCTGGGCGAGCGGCTCGTCGAGACCGCGCGCACCTCGCTGTCCGACGTGGACGTCGTGGTGGCGGTGCTCGACGCGACGGCGCCGGTCGGGCGCGGGGACCGCATGGTGCTCGCACGTGCGGTCGCGGCCGTGCAGGGCCTCGAAGGCCCGGAGGGCAAGGAACGGGGCCGCCTCCTCGTCGCGGTGAACAAGGTGGACCGCGCGCGCCCTGCCGACGTGCTCGGGCAGCTCGCCGCCGCAGCCGGCGCCGTCGAGGAGCTCTGCGGCGGGGACCTCGCCGAGTACTTCCCGGTCTCCGCGCGCACCGGGGAGGGGGTGGACCGGCTCGTGGACGCGATCGTCGAGCGTCTCGCCGAGGGCCCCGCGTACTACCCCGAGGAGACGGCGAGCGACACGCCAGAGGCGCTCAAGGTCGCGGAGCTCGTGCGCGAGCAGCTGCTCCGGCGCGTGCGCGAGGAGCTGCCGCACTCGATCGCCTGCCGGGTGACCGAGTGGGAATGGCCCCGGGTCCGCTGCGAGATCCTGGTGGAGCGCGGCTCGCAGAAGGGGATCGTCATCGGGCGGGGCGGCGAGGTGCTGAGAGAGGTCGGCACCGCGGTGCGCCGGCAGCTCCCGGCGGGCGCCTTCTTGGAGCTGCACGTGCGCGTGGAGAAGCACTGGCAGCAGCGACCCGACGCGCTCGACCGCCTAGGCTACTGAGGTTCGCCGGTGCTCACCGTCCTCGGTCTGCTCGCCTCGAAGGTGGTGCGTTCCCAGCCCGGCCGTCTCATCCTCCTCGGCGCGGTGTGCCTCTTCGCCGGCGCAGCGGCGTTCGCGGCCACCCAGCACCTTGCCTTCGACACGTCCTTGTACTGGGCGATCACCACGGCGACGACCGTCGGCTACGGCGACATCACGCCGAGGAACCCCACCGGCCGGCTGATCGCGTCCCTCGTGATGCTGACGACGATCCCGCTGCTCGCCTCGGCGTTCGCGCTGTTCGCAGGGGCCGTGGCGTCGACGCACCTGCGTAGGCTCCTCGGGATGGAACGGCGTGAGGCGACCGGCGGCGAGATCGTGGTCATCGGCAGCCACCCGGCGCTCGCGCCTGCGGTCACCGAGCTCGTCGCCGCCGGCCGCAAGGTGGTGGTCGTCACCACAGGCGACAGGTCAGCGTTCCCCGACGAGGCGCACGTGGAGGCCGCGGACCCGACGAGCGAGCACGCGATACGCCGTGCCCGGCCCGATCGCGCCGCGCAGGTGCTCGTTGCAGGGGCCGACGACGCGTCCGTCCTCGTGACCGCGGTCCTCGTCCACAAGCTCGCGCCGCAGACGCCGGCGATCGCCATCGCCACCTCGCCGAAGGTCTGCCAAGCCCTGCGCGAGATGGGCATCGACGCCGTGTCCGGCGAAGAGCTGCTCGCGCACACGGTCGCGAAGTCCTTGGAGGCGCCGCACGCAGGCGAGCTGCTCTTGCGGATCCTCGACTCGGAGGGTTTCCGCCTGAAGGAGGTGCCGGTGGGCCACGATGGCGTCGGACGCCCGCTCAGCGCGGCGCGCGTGCGCGAGCGCGGCGTGGTGCTCGGTGTGGTCCACGACGGGCGCGTCGTGATGGGCGTGGTCGACGACCCGCTGCTCGAGGCGGACGACCGCCTCCTCGTCCTCGACCCCGAGCGCTGATCGCGACTTGCCGAGCGGTGCAGCGGCTGGCTCAGCTCCCCGCGCGCTCGGCGAGGACGCTCCGGAGGAAGGCGACCGCCTCTTGGCGGTCGATCGTTCGGCGCATCGGCGGGAGCGCGTCGAGCAGCACGTTTCGATAGCGGGCGGTCGCGAGCCGCGGGTCCAGGACCGCGACGACGCCGCGGTCGCTTGCGCTGCGCACGAGCCGTCCGGCCCCCTGCGCGAGCAGGGTGGCGGCGCGCGGCAGGTCGACCAGTGTGAACGCCGCGTCGCCGGCGCGCTCGCGGCGCGCGTCGAGGAGCGGATCGTCGGGACGCCCGAAAGGGAGCCGGTCGACGGTGAGCAGCGTGAGCGCGCGGCCTGGCACGTCGACGCCCTGCCAGAACCCGAGCGTGGCGAACAGGCACGACGTCTCGTCGCGGGCGAACTCTGCGAGCAGCCGACCCTTCGGGAGGTCCCCTTGCACGAGCACCCGGAAAGCCAGGCGCGCCGCGAGCGCTTCCGCCGCCTCGAGCGCGGCCCGGCGGCTCGTGAACAGCGCCAGGGTCCGGCCGCCCGCCGCCGAGATCAGCGCTTCGAGCTCGTCCAAGACCGCGCCCTGCGCGCCGGCTCGCCGGGGGTCGGGCAGGTGGCGGGCCACGTAGAGGAGCGCGTGCGAGCGGAAGTCGAACGGGCTGCCGACATCGAGGTGGTCGACGTCGAAGCGGTCCAGTTCCAGGCGCCGGGCGAGGTGCGGGGGGATCGTGGCGCTCGTGAGGACCGCGGTCAGCGACCCCCACAGCCTCGCGGCGAGCACGGGTCCGACCTCCACGGGGGAGAGGCGCAGCGCCGGTCCCCGTGGCGTCCCCTCGACCCACGCGACGTCGGCGTCTCCGGGCGCGAGGAACCGTTGGACCGCCTGCTCGAGGTGCGCCGACGTGCTGAGGGCCCTGGCCCGGCGGGCGCCACCGCCGCGTGCGTCTTGTCCGCCGGGACCGCCCGACGCAGCATCGATCGACGTCAAGCGGGCTCGCAGCCTCTCGAGCCGAGAGCGGGTCAGCTCGAGGATCGAGACCAGTTCCGTGTCGAGCGCGTCGCCGGTCGAGGCCGTGCCGACGGGGCCGGCCGTGGGCACGGAGGCCGCGTCGCCGGTGCTCCGGGCGCTCGCGACGCTGCCGAGCCCGAAGAAGTCCCGCTCTGCGCCGCCGCGTCGTTGCACGGCGGGCTTTGCCGCAGACCGCCGACCCTGGCCGTGCCCCGGTGCGCGCAGCACGCGGCATCCGACGTGCGCGGAGAGCAGCGTTCGGAGCCGGTCGGCCGCGACGTCGAGCCCCGAGGGCTCGCTGTCGCGGCCGAGCACGGTGCGCGCCGCGCCGTGCAGCGCGCGCAAGGCGCCCGGCACGAGGTCGACACCGAGGCTGTGGGTCATCACGTCCTCGGTCTCGTGCGCCTCGTCGAAGACGACGACGTCGTGGGGCGGGAGGAGCGCGCCGCCGCTCGCGACGTGGGCGCCGTAGAGATGGGTGTTCACCACGACGACATCCGCTTGCGCCGCGTGCCTTCGGGCGCGCTCGGCGAAGCACCGGGCGCCCTCGGGGCAGCGGTGTGAGCCGGGGCACTCTCGGGCACCGACGCTCACCATCGCCCACGCTCGGTCCTCCGGCTCGAAGTCGAGATCGTCCCGGTCGCCCGTCTCGGTCCGACGCGACCAGGCGAGCAGCCGGCGCACGTCCTCCGCCAGGTGTCCTGCTTGGAGCGGACCGCCCTGGTGCCCGCCGACCTCCCCGGAGGCGTCGTCCAAGGACCCCGGGCCATCGGCCGCCTCGCCGAGGTCCGGCTGGGCGCCGCGGCGCTCCATCTCCGACGCGCTTTCCGAGGCTCGCTGGAGGCAGAGGTAGTTCGCCCTCCCCTTCAGGACCGCGAAGGACACGGGGCGGCCGAGCGCTCGGGCGAGCGCAGGGAGGTCCCTCTCGGCGAGCTGGTCCTGGAGCCCCTTCGTCGCCGTGGCGACCACGACGTGCTCGCCGGAGACGACGGCCGGGACGAGGTACGCGAGGGACTTCCCGGTGCCCGTTCCGGCGCGCACGACGAGGTGTCGTCCCGAGGCGATGGCGCGGGCGACCGCGCGCGCCATCTGCAGCTGGCCCGGCCGGACCTCTCCGCCGCCGGGCAGGGTCGCCGTGACCTTCGCGAGGACCGCGGCGACGTCGTCGGCGCCCACGCGCCCGACCGTAGCGCTGCCGCGCGCCGACCGAGCGCGGCGATCCGGCGCGGCCCCCGACCGTAGCCCTGCGGCCCGGCCCCGACCGTAGCGCTGCGGCCCGGCGCCCGCCCGTAGCGCTGCGACCCGGCGCCCGGGCGCCGGGAGGTGCTGACGCCCCGGGGCTCGGGCACGTATCGTGGGGGGTCGTGAAGGGTGTCCTCCTCGCCGGCGGGACCGGCTCGCGCCTGTACCCGCTGACCAGGATCACGAACAAGCACCTCCTTCCCATCTACGACCGCCCGATGGTGCAGTGGGCGATCGAGGCCGTGGTGAACGCGGGGATCCGGGACCTCATGCTCGTCACCGGCGGCACGCACGCCGGCGAGTTCCTCCGGCTTCTCGGCAACGGCCACGAGTTCGGCATCGACCGCCTCAGCTACGGCTACCAGGAGCGCCCCGGGGGGATCGCAGAGGCCCTCGGGCTCGCCGAGCGCTTCGCGGACGGCGAGCCGGTGCTCGTCATGCTCGCCGACAACGTCGTGGAGCGCTCGATCCGTCCGATGGTCGACGCCTTCTGCGCCAGTCCTGTGGGCGCGCGGATCCTGCTCACGCGCGTCGAGGCGCCAGAGCACCTCCGCCATCTCGGCGTCCCCGAGCTCGACGGCAGCGGACGGGTGGTGCGGATCGTAGAGAAGCCCGACGACCCGCCTTCGCACTTCGGGGTCACCGGCATCTACTGCTACGACGCTGGCGTCTTCGACGTCATCAAGACGCTCCAGCCGTCTGGGCGCGGCGAGCTCGAGATCACCGACGTGAACAACCACTACGTCGCCGAAGGGGCGATGAGCTACGACGTCCTCGACGGCTTCTGGGGGGACGCGGGCGAGTCGATCGACGCGTACTACATGGTGAACGACTTCGTGCGCGCCTACGGGGCGAACAAGTCCTGAGCCGAACGGGTCCTGAGCGCTAAGGGCGCGTCGCGCAGCGCGCGGGTCAGGGCGCGTAGAGCGTGCGGTCCTCGGCGCGCAGCGCCCGCCGGACGCTCGCCGCGATCGCCTGGCCGTCCAGCCCCAGCGCCGAGAGGATTGTGTCGGCCTTGCCCTGCGGGATGTAGGCACGTGGGATGCCGAGCGTCTTGACCGGCGGCGCGCTCCGGTCCGCCTCGTCGGCTGCACGAGCGACGGCGTCGGCGAGGAACGTCCCCGCACCGCCCGTTCGCAGCCCGTCTTCGGCGGTCACGACGAGTTGGTGGCGCGCCGCGTCGGCGACCATCGCCTCGTCGGGCGGGCTCACGGCACGCACGTCCCATACCGTCGCCTCGATCCCTGTGCCGGCCAGCTCCTCGGCCGCGCCGATGCAGGCGGCGACGAGCTTGCCGACGCCGAGCAGGCAGACGGCTCCGTCGCCGCCGCGTAGCTGACGCGCTTCGAGGCCGCGGCCGGGCTCCGCGTGACGGGCCGGCGTCGCAGGGAAGCGGATGGTCACCGGACCGGCGAGGTCGAGCGCAGTCTCGAGCATGGCCTCGAGGTCCTCGGCGCTCGAAGGTGCGAGCACGGTCATGCCGGGCACCGCGAGCGAGAGCACGAGGTCGAGGACGCCGTGGTGGCTCGGACCGTTCTCGCCGGTGATGCCCGCCCGGTCGAGCGCGAACACGACCGGCAGCCGGTGCAGCCCGACGTCGAGGTTCATCTGGTCGAACGCGCGCGAAAGGAACGTCGAGTACACGGCGACCACCGGCCGGAGGCCGCCCATCGCCATGCCCGCGGCGGCGGTCACCTCGTGCTGCTCGGCGATCCCCACGTCGAAGAACCGTTCGGGGAAGCGGGCCTGGAAGGCGAGGAGACCGGTCGGCCCGGGCATCGCCGCGGTGAGCGCGACCACCTCGGGCCGGTGCTCGGCGATGCGGACGAGCGCGTGCGCGAACGCGTCGGTGTAGGTGGCCGCGTGGGTGCTCCCGATCGGGGGCGCCGGCGGGCCTCCGGTGTCGCCGGAATGCGGCGACGCCAAGGCCGCCTGCGGCTTCGAGCCGGCCTGCCGGCTCCCTGCCTTCACGTCGTGGAGGTGCTGCACCTCGTCTTCCTCCGCGGGGCCGTAGCCCCGTCCCTTCTGGGTGAGGAGGTGGACCACGATCGGCCCGTCCCAATCTGCGGCGTTGAGGAGCGCCTGCTCGGTCTGCGCCACGTCGTGGCCGTCGATGGGCCCTGCGTACCGGACGCCGAGCGCCTCGAAGAAGGTGTGCGGCGAGAGCACCTCTCTCAGCGCGCTCGTGAGGCCGTGCACGCCGCTGTACGCGAGGTCGCCGACCCCTGGGAGGTCGCGCAACAGGCTGCGGAGGCGTTCGCGCGTCTGGACGTACGTCGGGTGCAGGCGCAGCGTCGTGACGCTGCGCGACAAGAAGGAGACCGTCGGCGCGTACGACCGGCCGTTGTCGTTCAGCACGACGAGGACGCGCCGGCCCGAGTGGCCGAGATTGTTCAGCGCCTCGTAGGCCATCCCGCCGGTCAGCGCGCCGTCCCCCACCACCGCGACCACGCGACGGTTCCCGCCGGAGCCGACGAGCTGGCCGTCGAGCGCCCAGGCGCTCGCCAGCCCGTGCGCGTACGACAGCACCGTCGAGGCGTGGCTGTTCTCGATCCAGTCGTGGTCCGACTCGGCACGGCTGGGGTAGCCGGACAAGCCGCCCTTTTGGCGGAGCGAGCGGAAACCGTACCGCCGGCCGGTGACGAGCTTGTGGATGTAGGCCTGATGGCCGGTGTCCCACAGCACGGCGTCGCGGGGTGACTCGAACACGCGGTGCAGCGCCAGGGTGAGCTCGACGACGCCCAGGTTCGACCCGAGGTGGCCGCCGGTGGCGGTGACCGACTCCACGATGAACGCCCTGATCTCCTCGGCGAGCGTCGCGAGCTCCTCGGGGGTGAGGGAGCGCAGGTCCGCGGGCGTCTCGATACGGGGGAGGATCGTCATGCTGGGAGCTGAGGCGAAGCACCGGTCCGGGTGCTGACCACGTCGACACCCTATCCCTTCGCGTGGCGCCGACCCGGGCAACGTCGGCAGATCGTCGCCCTGCGACGGGTGAACACTCGGGCGGCTCAGGACCTTGGCAGCTCAGGACCGTGGCGGCTCAGGACCTTGGCGGCTCAGGTGCTGCCGGCGGAAGGCCCTGGAGGCTCAGGTGCTGCCAGCGGAAGGCCCTGGCGGCTCAGGTTCTGCCGGCGGCTCCGCCCGTGGGCAGGTCCGTGGCGACCTCTGGGCAGCGCGCCTTCGCGAGGAAGGCGAGCCGCTCCACCACCACGCGGGTGATCCGGCCCGCGGCGACGAGGGCGGCCCGGTCGTCGGAGTCCAGCGTGACCGTGATCGTGAAGATCAGCCGGCGCCCCTCCACCTTCTCGAGCGTGGCCTCTGCCGTCACCGTCGAGCCGACGGGCACCGGCACGAGGTGGTCGAAGCGCACCCGGGAGGCGACGCTCGTACGCCCGGAGCCGAGGCGGTCGTCGAGCGCACGGCAGGTCGCCTCCTCGCAGAGCGCCACGAGCCTCGGCGTCGCGAGCACCGGGACGTCGCCAGACCTGAGGCTCATCGCGGTGTCGGAATCGGTCACCGTGAGCGACGCCGACGCGCTCAGCCCCACGTGCACGGTCTCTTCGAGCGGCGGCGCCTGAGCTGCGTTGCGGGCCATCACCGTTACGATACCGCCCGTGCCCGGCGCCCCTCGGAACGACGCTCGTGGCGCGCCGCTCGTCGAGCCTGGCGTCTTGGAGCGGGTGCTCGCGGCAGCGTTGCGCCGTGGAGGCGACATGGCGGAGGTGTTCGCCGAGGACCGGCAGAGCTCCGGCGCGTCCCTCGACGATCGCAAGGTGGAGGGGCTGTCCTCCGGACGCGAGCGCGGCGCGGGCATCCGAGTGGTCGTGGGCGAGACGACCGGGTTCGCGCACACCGCCGATCTGAGCGAGACGGGCCTCCTCGAGGCGGCCGAGGCGGCGGCGGCCGTCGCGCAGGAAGGCGGGGGCGGGGTCCGGACCGTCAGGCTGGCGGCGCGCCGCACGTGCTCGCCGGTCGCCGAGCTGCTGCCCGCGAGCGTCTCGAAGGCCCGGAAGCTCGAGCTGCTCGCCCGCGCGGACGACACGGCACGCTCTGCAGGCGGCGAGATCACCCAGGTGCAGGTCGGCTACGGCGACTCCCGCCGGCGAACGCTCGTCGCCAGCACGGACGGGGTGTTCGCCGAGGACGACCAGGTGCGGACGCGCCTTCGCGTCGTGTGTGTCGCGACCGGGGACTCCGGCATGCAGACGGGCTACGAGAGCGTGGCGCGCACCGTCGGCTTCGAGCTCTTCGAGCAGGTGGACGTCGACGAGATCGCCCGGACCGCGGCCCGGCGCGCGCTGGCGAAGCTCTCCGCGCGTCCCGCGCCCTCCGGCGAGGTCCCGGTGGTGCTCGCAGGCGGCTCAGGCGGCATCCTGTTCCACGAGGCGTGCGGCCACGGGCTCGAGGCCGACCACATCGCGAAGGACTCCTCCGTCTACGTCGGCCTCATGGGCGAGCAGGTCGCGAGCCCGCTCGTCACGCTCGTGGACGACGGGACGATGACGGGAGAGTGGGGCAACTACGGCGTCGACGACGAAGGCCGGCCGGCTGCCCGCAACGTGCTCATCGACCGCGGCGTCCTCACCGACTACATGTGGGACTGGCTGCGCGCGCGCAAGGAAGGCCGCCAGTCCTCGGGGAACGGTCGACGGCAGAGCTACCAGCACCTGCCGATGGTGCGGATGACCAACACGTTCCTCCTCGCGGGGGCCGAGGACCCCGCGGAGATCGTCGCCCAGACGCCCCGCGGGGTCTACGTGGCCAAGCTCGGAGGCGGACAGGTCAACACGACGACGGGCGACTTCGTCTTCGGCACGGCCGAGGCGTACCTGATCGAGGAAGGCCGGATCACGGTGCCCCTTCGCGATGCGAACCTGATCGGGAACGGCCCCGAGGTGCTCCGGCGCATCGACGCGGTGGCCGGCGACTTCTCGATGACGCCGGGGACCTGCGGCAAGGACGGCCAGAGCGTCCCGGTCGGATGCGGCCAGGCGACGCTGCGCATCACCGGCGTGACGATCGGCGGGACCGCCTCGTGAGCGAGTTGCTGGAGCTCGCGCGATCCGTCGCCGACCGGGCGCGTCCAGGCGAGGGCGTCGAGGCCTACGTCGCCCGGGGACGCGACACCGAGGTCCGCGCCTACGACGGGAAGATCGAGCAGCTCACCTCGGCGAGCTCGCAGGGGATCGGCGTGCGCGTGGTGCTCGAAGGCGGCGGCGAAGGCAATCGCGCCGGGTTCGCGTGGGCAGGCTCGCTCGAGCCCGAGGTGGTCGATGCGGTGTTGGAGGACGCCCGCGACAACGCCTCGTACGCCACCGCGGACCCATACGTCGTGCTCGCGGAGCCAGACGGGGTGGCGCCCGCGGAGCTCGACTTGTGGGATCCGGAGCTCTCGTCCGTCTCGGTCGACGACAAGGTGAAGATGGCGCTCGAGCTCGAGCGCTTGGCTCGCGGCGTGGACGCACGGGTCCGCCAGGTCCCGTCGGCCGACTACGGCGACGCGAGCGTGGAGGTCGCGCTCGCGTCGACGACGGGGATCTGCGCGGCGACTCAGCGGACCTCGGCGTACGCGTCGGTCTCTGTGATCGCGAGCGACGGGCTGCGGCCCCAGACGGGCAGCGGGTTCAGCGTCGGGAGGGCCGTGTCC
>JAJYXS010000069.1 GCA_021801615.1 Actinomycetes bacterium | reverse complement strand
GCTCGGCCACGTGCCGCCGGGCGTCGAGGTGGAGCCCAAGGGGCTGTCGGTGACCGTGCACTGGCGCCGGGCGCCGGGAGAGGAGCGGCGCGCGCAGCGCGCCGCCGCAGCGGCCGCCCGGCAGACGGGCCTCCTCTTGCAGCCTGGCCGCATGTCGAGGGAGCTCCGCCCCCCTGTCCACCAGGACAAGGGCACCGTGGTGGCGCGGCTGGGCGCGGGTCGTCGGGTCGTCGGCTGCTTCGGCGACGACGTGGGCGACCTCCCGGCCTTCGAGGCGGTGGCCGCGCTCGGTCGCGCCGGCGCGACGACCGTCACCGTGGCCGTCGCAGACGCCGAGAGCCCGCCGGAGCTGGTCGCGATGGCCGACGTGGTCGTGCATGGCTCCGAGTCGGCGGTTGCCCTGCTGGAGGACATCGCCGGACTCTGACCGGCGGTCGCGCCGTCCTCGGTGGTTCAGCCGGCCCGGACGCCTGCGGCGACCTGGAGCTGGCGGTCCAGCCAGTCCGCAGCGGTCTGGGAGAGGACGATCTCCCTCAGCGCCGCGGCGCGCGTCGCTCGCTCGGGTCCGTCCATCGAGAGCGCGGCGTCGAGGGCTGCGGCAGTCTCGGTGACGTCGAAGGGGTTCACGCCGACGGCTGCCGGGGCGAGCTCCTCCCAGGCGCCCGCCTCCTTGGACAGCACGAGCACGCCGTGGACGCGGTTCACGAGGGGCCCTTCCTTCGCCACGAGGTTCAGCCCGTCGCGCACGGGGTTCACGAGGAGGACGTCGTAGGCGCTGAGCGCGGCCATCGAGCGGGCCCGGTCGTCGGCGACGCTGAGCGCGACGGGGAGCCAGTCCGCAGTGCCCCATCGCTCGTTCAGGCGCTCGACCGTGTGCTCCACCTCGCTGCGGTAGGCGAGGTACTCGGCGAGCGCTTCGCGCGAGGGGTAGGCCAGCGTGAGCATGGTGACCCGGTCCCTCCAGCGCGGGCGCGTCTCGAGCAGCTCGTCGAAGGCCCACAGCCCTCGCAGGATGTTCTTCGACAGCTCCACCCGGTCGACGCGCACGACGAGCCGCCGCCCGCCGGCCTGCTCCTCGATCAGCCGGCGCGCCCGGACGACCGCGTCCGAGGCGACCTCGGCCTCGAGGGACCCCGGGTGCGGGCCGAGCGGCGCGACGTACGTCGGGGGGGCGCCGGGAACGCCGGCGTCCGAGAGCAGCGTCGGGTCCGAGAACGCCCCCCGGAAGCTCGCCTCCCACCTCCGGGTGTGGAAGCCGCAGGCACCGGACCCCGCCATCCCCGCCAGGAGCTCGCCCGCCGCGCTGGACGGCAGGGCGCGCAGGATCCCCGGGTCGGCGAACGGCGTGTGGGAGAAGTGCGTGGTCCTCAGGTCCGGGCGCCTTCCGGCGAGCATGCCAGCGACCAGGGACAGGTGATAGTCCTGCACGAGCACGCGTGCGCCGTGGGGCGCGTGCTCGGCGACCTGCTCGGCGAAGGCGCGGTTCACGTCGCGGTACGCGTCCCACGCCTCGTGCCAACGCCGGTCGAGGCGCGGCCGGCGCGCCAGGTCCCACAGATGGTGGTGGCAGAACCACAGCGTCGCGTTCGACACGACGTTGTAGGCCATGTGGTAGGCAGCGGGGTCGGGCTCGACGGTCACGATCCGGAGCCCCTCGTCCTGCATGAGCCCGAGGGCCGCCGCCCTGCGGTCGGCGTCGCTCATCGCAGCCGCGACCCAGGTCGCGCCGGTCCCGACGAGCAGCGGGTGCAGGGTCGCTGCCAGACCCCCTCCGGTGCCGGCACGCACCGGCTCGCCGTCGCCGCCAGCCGCAAAGGAGAGCGGCCCTCGGTTCGAGACGACGACGACGTCCTGCATCGCGTCCTGCATCGCGACGACGCTACCGGGCCGGTCTGTCGGAGCGCTCCAAGGCTGCGCGCAGCACCTCGGCCGCCTGCGGGCGCAGCTCCTCGAGAGAGCGGTTCCGGTGCACGCGGGTCCCCAGGTCGACCTGGGCCACCGCGCGCGCGCCGAAGCGGGCCACGACGTCGACGAGGAGGCCGATCTCCACGCCGTAGCCAGGGGCGAGCTCCACCTTCTCGAGCACCCAACGTGGCGCGGCGGTCTCACCGGCGAGCGGCTGGCGCACCTCCTTGAGCTCGGGGAGCTCGGGGAAGAGCACCTCCAGGACCGGGCGCGCGACGAGCTCGGTCACCCGGCCGCCACCCGTCGGGAAGCCGCCGATCGGGCGCTCGTAGTACCCCTTCACCAGCGCGAACTCACCGGGGGCCGTGAGCAGCGGGCCGAGCAGGCTCGTGACGAACGCCGCGGTCGTGTTCTCGACGTCGGCGTCGAGGAACACGAGGACCTCGCCCGAGGCGGCCTCGAGCGCCGCCCGCATGGCCCCGCCCTTGCCGACCCGTTCGGGGAGGCGCACCACCCGTGCGCCTGCGGCCGCCGCCTCCTGTGCGGTCGTGTCGGTCGAGCCGTCGTCGACGACGAGCACCTCGTCCACGAGCCCGGAGCCACCATGCGCTCGTCGGTGGGCTCGGACGGCGGCGAGGACGAGCGCGACGGTCGGGGCTTCGTTGTGGGCGGGGATGCAGACCGACACGGTCCGTCCGCGCTTGGCCGCCAAGACGACGTCGAGCGGGAAGGCGTCCCGGGAGAACGTTTGCACGGGATCGTGGCCCACGCCGCGATCATCGTCGATCTTCGAGGCACGCGCGCTGGTGGCGGCCCGACTTGCGCGCGGACGGCGTCGAGGGGCATCATGGCCGTCACTTATCAAGAGCGGCTGAGGGACGGGCCCGTCGACGCCGCGGCAACCAGCGCACAGCGCGCCAGGTGCCAATGCCCGACCGATGAGGAGGCGCACGTGGAACCCGTGACTGCGACCGCACTGACCTGCCGCGAGTGCGGCCGGACCTTCCCCCTCGAGGCGTTGCACGCCTGCGACTTCTGCTTCGGCCCGCTCGAGGTCGCCTACGACTACGAGGCGGTCGCTGCGAGGCTCCGCCGGGAGGAGATCGCGGCGGGCCCACGCACGATGTGGCGCTACCGGGCGCTCCTGCCCGTCGACGACGTGCGCCCAGTCGAGCTCGGGGCCGGCTGGACCCCCCTCGTGCGAGCGGATCGCCTCGCGGCAGAGCTCGGCCTCGGCGAGCTCTGGCTGAAGGACGACACGGCCAACCCGACGGGGTCGTTCAAGGACCGGGTCGTGTCCGTGGCGCTCACGAAGGCCCGCCAGCTCGGGTTCAAGGTGGCCGCCTGCGCGTCGACCGGGAACCTCGCGGCCTCGGTCGCGGCGCATGCGGCTCGTGCGGGGATGACGTCGGTCGTGCTCGTGCCGAAGGACCTGGAGCGGGCGAAGATCGCCATGGCCGCGATCTACGGCGGCACGGTGGTCGCGGTCGACGGCAGCTACGACCAGGTGAACCGGCTCTGCGCCGAGCTGGCCGCCGAGCACGAGTCCTGGGCCTTCGCCAACGTGAACCTGCGTGCCTACTACGCCGAGGGTTCGAAGACCCTCGCGTTCGAGATCGCAGAGCAGCTCGGGTGGCGAGCGCCTGACCACGTGGTCGTCCCCGTCGCCTCCGGCAGCCAGCTGACCAAGGTCGCGAAGGGCTTCCGGGAGCTGAGCGCGGTCGGGCTGTTGCCCGCCGAGGAGGGCGCCGCCGTGCGGGTCTCGGGCGCCCAGGCAGCCGGGTGCGCGCCCGTCGCGAAGGCGTTCGACGAGGGGTCCGACGACGTCAGGCCGGTCCGACCCTCCACGATCGCGAAGTCCCTCGCCATTGGCGACCCGGCCGACGGCTACTACGCGCTCCAGGCCGTGCGCCGTTCCGGGGGAGCGGTCGGCTCGGTCGGCGACGACGAGATCCTCGACGCCATCGGGCTGCTCGCACGCACCGAGGGGATCTTCGCCGAGACGGCCGGCGGCGTCACCATCGCCACGCTCGCCAAGCTGGCGGCGGCGGGGGTGGTGCGGCGGGACGAGCGCGTCGTGGCGATCGTGTCCGGGCACGGGCTGAAGACGGTGGAGACGCTCGGTGCGCTGGCGGGTCCGGGCGTGACCGTGGAGCCGAGCCTCGAGGCCTTCGAGACGGCCGTGGAGCCGGTGCTGACGTGCCGGTGATCGTCCGTGTCCCCACCCAGCTGCGCCAGCTGACCGGCGGAGCCGGCGAGGTGCCCGTGGAGGCGACCACCGTCGGCGAGGCGCTGAGGGCCCTCGACGAGCTGTACCCCGGCCTCGCCGAGCGGCTCTTCGACGGAGACGGCGCGCTGCGGCGCTTCGTGAACGTCTTCGTCGCCGACGAGGACATACGCTTCGCATCCGGCCTCGAGACCCCGGTCGCACCGACACAGACCGTGTCGATCGTGCCGGCGGTGGCGGGGGGTGCCTAGGCGAGGGGAGAACCGGTTGACGCCTCCGTGCCGACGTGGTTTGCTGTTGGCACTCGACGAGCGCGAGTGCCAACAGTTCTGCTAAGGTGTCCGGCTGGAACGGACAGGACCAACGATCGCAAGATCACCATCGACACGGAGGACACGACCACATGCCCAAGCTGATCGCCTTCGACGAAGACGCCCGGCGGAAGCTCGAGACCGGCATGAACAAGCTGGCCGACGCCGTACGGGTGACCCTTGGCCCCAAGGGTCGCAACGTCGTGCTCGACAAGAAGTGGGGGGCCCCCACCATCACCAACGACGGCGTCTCGATCGCCAAGGAGATCGAGCTCGAGGACCCCTACGAGAAGATCGGGGCGGAGCTCGTGAAGGAGGTGGCGAAGAAGACCGACGACGTCGCCGGCGACGGCACCACCACTGCGACGGTGCTCGCCTGGGCGATGGTGCGCGAGGGGCTGCGCAACGTCGCCGCGGGCGCGAACCCGATGTCCCTCAAGAAGGGCATCGAGGCGGGCGTCGAGGAGGCGGTGTCCGCGATCCGCGGCATCGCCAAGGAGACCGAGTCCAAGAGCCAGATCTCCCAGGTCGCCGCGATCTCGGCGGCGGACACCGAGATCGGCGAGATGATCGCCGAGGCCATCGACAAGGTCGGCAAGGACGGCGTGATCACCGTCGAGGAGTCCCAGACCTTCGGGATGGAGATGGACCTCGTGGAGGGCATGCGCTTCGACAAGGGCTACATCTCCCCGTACTTCGTGACCGACCCCGAGCGTATGGAGGCCGTCTTGGAGGACGCGTACGTGCTGCTCGTCGGCTCGAAGATCTCGGCGGTGCGTGACCTCCTGCCCGTGCTCGAGAAGGTGATGCAGAGCGGCAAGCCGCTCGTGATCATCGCCGAGGACGTCGAGGGCGAAGCCCTCGCGACCCTCGTCGTGAACAAGATCCGCGGCACGTTCAAGAGCGCCGCGGTGAAGGCTCCCGGCTTCGGCGAGCGCCGCAAGGCGATGCTCCAGGACATGGCGATCCTCACCGGCGGCCAGGTGGTCACCGAGGAGGTGGGCCTGAAGCTGGAGAACGTGGGCATCGACCTGCTCGGGCGCGCACGGAAGGTCGTCGTGACGAAGGACGAGACCACCATCGTGGAGGGCGCGGGCTCAGAGGCCGACATCAAGGGCCGGATCAACCAGATCAAGGCCGAGATCGAGAACACGGACTCCGACTACGACCGCGAGAAGCTCCAGGAGCGGCTCGCCAAGCTGTCGGGCGGTGTCGCGGTGATCAAGGTCGGCGCGGCCACCGAGGTCGAGCTGAAGGAGAAGAAGCACCGCATCGAGGACGCGGTCTCCACGACGAAGGCCGCGATCGAAGAGGGTGTCGTGCCAGGGGGCGGTGTCGCGCTGCTCCGTGCGCAGAGCGCGATCGCAGAGCGGGCCGACAAGCTCGAAGGCGACGAGGCTACCGGTGCGCGCATCGTCGCACGGGCGGTGGAGGAGCCGCTGAAGCAGATCGCGGTCAACGCGGGCCTCGAGGGCGGCGTCGTCGTCGAGAAGGTGCGGAGCCTGAAGGGCGCCGAGGGGTTGAACGCGGCCACCGGCGTGTACGGCGACCTCTTCGCCGCCGGCGTCATCGACGCGGCGAAGGTGACCCGCTCGGCGTTGCAGAACGCCGCCTCGATCGCAGGGCTGTTCCTCACGACCGAGGCGGTCATCGTCGACAAGCCGGAGGAGAAGGCTCCCGCCATGCCCGGCGGCGGGGGCGGCATGGAGGACTTCTGAGCTTCTCCTCTCCGTGTGCGACCACAGGGGCGCCCTTCGGGGCGCCCCTTTCGCGCGCCTGCACAGCTCCTACACTTGCCCGGGTGGTCGAGCTGTCCCGGTCCGTGCCTTCTGTGTCCCCGCCGACGCCTTCCCGGTCGCCGTCGCCGACGCCTTCCCGGTCGCCGTCGCCTTCACCGCTCGAGCCGTCCACGGGCCTCGGCGTGCTCCACCTGTTCTGCCGCGCCCGTGCGACGCTGGACGTCGGTGCGGTCCTCGACGCAGAGGCGGCGGCGCTCGAGGAGGGGGACCAGGTGGTCGCCGCGTCGATCCTCGGCCACAAGGCGGACGTCGCCCTCATGGTGCTGGCGCCGGACTTCTGGCGGCTCAGGCGGTTCCAGTCCGACGTGCAGGCCGCGGGGCTCGAGATCGTGACCTCCTACGTCTCGCTCACCGAGGTGTCGGAGTACGCAGCCCGGCTGCCCGACGAGCTGAAGCAGGCGCGCCTGTACCCGAGGCTCCCCCCCGAGGGGAAGCCCGCGTTCTGCTTCTACCCGATGTCGAAGCGTCGAGGGGCCGCGCACAACTGGTACACCCTCGACTACGACGAGCGCCTCGCGCTCATGGTCGGCCACGGTCGCGTGGGGAGGGCGTACCACGGGCGCGTGCTCCAGCTCGTGACCGGCTCCGTCGGGCTCGACGACTTCGAGTGGGGCGTCACGCTGTTCGCCACCTCGCCGTCGGACCTGAAAGAGTGCGTCTACCAGATGCGCTTCGACCGCGCCTCGGCGCTCTACGCGCAATTCGGCCCCTTCTACACCGGGATGGTCGCCAGCGTCGCGACCGTGCTCGGGTCGCTCTCGCGATGAGCGGGATCGCGCGGCTCGAGGCGGTGCTCGCCGAGCTGGGGAACGTCGTCGTCGCGTTCAGCGGCGGCGCGGACTCGGCCTTTCTCGCCGCCGTCGCGCAGCGCGTGCTCGGGCCGGAGCGGACGCTGTGTGCGACCGCGGTCTCGCCCTCCCTCGCCGCAGGGGACGAGGCGCACTGCCGCGCCCTCGCCGCCGAGTGGGGGCTCCGGTGGCAGGTGGTCGCCACCTCCGAGATGGAGGACCCCCTTTACGTCGCGAACGGCGCGGACCGCTGCGCGAGGTGCAAGGTCGCGCTCATGGAGGCGCTCGCCCCCATCGCGGCGGCGCGGTCGGCCACGGTCGTGCTCGGGGTCAACACGGACGACCTCGGCGACTACCGGCCCGGCCAAGCGGCCGCGGCGGCTGCAGGCGCACGCTTTCCCCTCGTGGAGGCAGGCCTCTCGAAGGACGACGTGCGCGCGCTGTCCAAGCAGCTCGGGCTCCGGACGTGGGACCGGCCGGCGGGCGCCTGCCTCGCCTCGCGCCTCCCCTACGGCACGCCGGTCACCGTGCCGACCCTGCGCAAGGTCGAAGCAGCGGAGTCGGGCCTGAGAGCGCTCGGACTGCGCGAGCTGCGGGTGCGCCACCACGGGGCCCTCGCCCGCATCGAGGTCGCCGAGGAGGAGCTCGACGCGCTGTGGTCTCGGCGAGGCGAGGTGGTCGCAGCGGTGAGGGCCGCGGGCTACGAGTTCGTCTCGCTCGACCTCGAAGGGTTCCGCTCGGGCAGCCTGAACCGCCTCCTGGCGCGCTCAACGCCTGCCTGAGCGCGGTGGCCTGCCCGAGCGGGGGGGCTTGCCGGACTGGGGCGGCTTCGCCGACTGCGGGGGCCTGCCGGACTGGGGCGGCTTCGCCGACTTGGGGACCTGCCAGCCCGCCGACGAGACACGCCGCGGCTCGAAGAACACGCAGCCCTCGGGGCACGCGAACGGGAACGGCTCGTTCGCGCCCAGCTTGCAGCGCTCGAGCTTGTCACCGTTCCTGGTGCTCTGCATGACGTAGTAGCGACAGTCCTCGTTCACGGCCACGGCAACCATTCTTGCGGCCCGAGCGCCACTTGTGGCGGCGCGGAGACGGTAGCGTCGGGTCGGTGGACACGGCCGTGCCGACCCGGACGCTTCTGCGATGGGCCGAAACCCTTGCGGCGACGGCGCGCACCGGCCTGGGTTTCTCCGAGAGCCTCTACGAGCGCGAGCGGTTCGAGGAGATCCTGCGCGTCGCAGCGGACATCCGCGTCGCCGCCTCCGAGGACCCCGAGTCCCCGGAGGACGCGAACGGGCTCGTAGAGGAGTGGCTCTCCCAGGTCGGTGAGGGCGTGGCCGGTTACGTGACGCCGAAGGTCGCCGTGGGCGCCGCCGTCGGCAACGACCGCGGCGAGCTCCTGCTCATCCAGCGGGCCGACTCGGGGGCGTGGCTGTACCCGACCGGCTGGTGCGACGTCGGCTACTCCGCGGCGGAGGTCGCCGTCAAAGAGGTGCGCGAGGAGACCGGGATCGAGGTCGAGCCCGTCCGCCTCATCGCGGTGCTCGACGGCCTGCGGCTCGGGTTCACGCGGATCCCCCTCTACTCGCTCGTCTTCCACTGCAAGCCGGTCGGCGGGGCCCTCGCGGCGCACCCGCTCGAGTGCCGGGACGTGGGATGGTTCGCTGCGGACAACCTCCCCTCGCCGCTCGCCGGGCACGAGCGCTGGGGTGAGCAGGTCTTCGCCGCGATCCGAGGGGAGCAACCCGACGTCCTCTACGACCGAGTGCGCGAGCCGCTGTGGCGGGAACCGGCGACCTGACGATCGAGGAGGCGACGCGCGTCGACGACGAGCTCGTCGAGTCGCTGGCCGCCCTCGTCCCCCAGCTCTCGCGAAGCGCCCCTGCGCCGGGCGCCGCGGAGCTCGCCGCGATCGTGGCGTCGCCCGCGACGACCCTGCTCGTCGCCCGCGACGGGACCGGGCGGGTGGTGGGCGCGCTCACGCTCGCCGTGTTCCGGATCCCGACCGGCGTGCGCGCGTGGATCGAGGACGTCGTGGTCGACGAGGCCGCGCGGCGCGGCGGCATCGGCGCCGCGCTCGTGAAAGAGGCGCTCGCGCGCGCCGAGGCGGCGGGAGCCCGCACGGTCGACCTCACCTCTCGTCCCGACCGCGAGGCGGCCAACCGGCTGTACGTCCGGCTGGGCTTCACGAAGCGGTCGACGAACGTCTACCGCCACACCGCCGACCTGCGCGACTGATCGCCCGTGCACTTCGTGGTCATCGGCGGGGGTCCGGCCGGCACCGAGGCGGCGACGTACGCGGCCCGTCTCGGCGTCGAGGTCACCCTCGTCGAGCGTGACGTGATCGGTGGCGCCGCAGACCTCTGGGACTGCATCCCCTCGAAGGCGATGATCGCGACGGGTGGCGCCATGGCGTTCCTCGACCGCAGCGCGGGGATGGGGCTCGGCCCGGTGCGGGCCGTCTTGGACCAGGAGCGGCTGCGACGGCGCATCGCGTCGATCACGACGCGCCTCGGCCAGACGACCGAGGCCATCCTCGCCAGCCAGGACATCCGCCTCCTGCGCGGCGAGGGCAGGATGTCCGGGCCGCACTCGGTCCTCGCCGAGACTCCGGAGGGCCCGGTCCGGCTCGAAGGCGACGCGATCCTGCTCGCGACGGGCAGCCGGCCGAGGATCCCCGACTGGGCGCCGATCGACGGCGACCGGGTGCTCACGACCCGTGACGCGTACCCGCCGAAGGTGCTGCCGAGGCACCTGGTGGTCATCGGCTCGGGCGTGACCGGCGTCGAGCTCGTCCACATGTTCTCGTCGCTCGGGTCCGAGGTCACGCTCATCGTCAGCCGCCAGCAGGTGCTGCCGCGCAAGGACCCCGAGGTCGCCGCGGTCCTCGAAGAGGACTTCCTTCGGCGCGGTGTCAGGCTGATGAAAGGCGCGCGGGCGGTGGGGATCGAACGCTCGGGCGACGGCGTCTCGGTGCGCTGCGACGACGGCCGCGTCGCGTCAGGGTCGCACGCGCTGCTCGCGATCGGGTCGCTGCCGAACGTCGAGCGCCTCGCGCTGGACACCGCAGGGGTGGAGGTCGACGAGCACGGCTACGTGCCGGTCAACCACCACTGTCAGACCAACGTCCCCCACATCTACGCGGCGGGGGACCTGTCCGGGAAGCTGCCGCTTTCGTCGGTGGCTTCGATGCAGGGGCGCAAGATCGCCGAGCACGTGGCGATCGGGCACACGGTGTCCCATCGGCACCTGAATTACGACAAGGCCGCGTCCGCCATCTTCACCGAGCCGGAGATCGCCGACGTCGGGCTCGCAGAGGCCGACGCCTTCGCCGAGGGACGCAAGATCCGGGTGACGAAGGTGCCGTTCGCCGCATCGGCGAGGGCGCTCATCGACGACGATCCCCGGGGCTTCGTGAAGATCATCTCGGACCCGGCGACCGGCGTGGTGCTGGGCGGCTCGATCGTCGGCCGGCACGCGGCCGAGCTCATCTCGGTCGTCGCGCTCGCGGTCACGGCCGGACTGCGGGTCCAGGACATCGTCGAGAGCATGCTCGTGCACCCGACCCTCTCGGAGGCGCTCGCCGAGGCCGCGGAGTAGCCGACGAGCTCTCTCGTCGCGCTGGAGGCGACCCGACCGCCCACGCGCTAGCAGGGGCGGCCGCGCCGCCAGGCCTCCTCGGCTCGCGAGGCCACCTCGACGGGGGGCAGACCGGTCGCCGCCGCGACCCGGGCGACGTCCTCCGGCTCGGCCTTCGCCCTCTCTACGCCGATCTTCATCCGCACCGGCTGTCCCTCGACGCGGACCTCTTCGAGGTGGCGGCGCTCGGGCCATCGCTCGCCCCGGACGGCGCGCACGCCGAAGCTCCCGGTCGCCGTGCGCACCACCTCCGAGAGCCGCTCGGCGTGGGCAGGGTCGCAGAGCACATGGAAGGTGTGGCCGGGACGGCCCTTTTTCATCACGACCGGGGTGACCCACGCGTCCAGCGCGCCCTCCTCGAGCAGGGTGGCGAGGGCAAGAGCGAGCTGCTCGCCGGTCACGTCGTCGAGGTTCGCCTCGAGCACGCAAATCGGCTGGCCAGGACCGGTCCGCGCAGGGCTCGCGTCGCCGAGCACGACCTGGGTGCAATTCGGGAGGGTGTCGAGCTCCGCGGCGCCCGCGCCGTAGCCCGAGGCGCGCACGGTCATCGCCGGCATCGCGCCCCCGGGCGACGGCGACCCGAGCGCCCGCAGGAGCGCTGCCCCGGTGGGCGTCGTCAGCTCGATCGGCACCGGCCGGCCGTACGTCGAGAACCCCTCGAGCAGCCGGAGGACGGCGGGCGGCGGGTTGGGCAGGGTGCCGTGGGCGGCGCGCACGGTCCCGGTCCCGAGCGCCACGGCGGAGACGGCGACGTCGTCTATGCCGAGCACCTCGAGCGCGGCTGCAGTGCCCACCACGTCGACGAGCGCGTCATGGCCGCCGACCTCGTGGAAGTGCACGTCTGCCGGGTCTGCCCGGTGGAGCAGGCCCTCCACCTCTGCCAGCGCGGCGAAGGTGGCGAGCGCGCGTCGCTCGACGCGCTCGGGCAGCGCGGCCGCACGCACCGCTTCGGCGAGGTCTGCGTGGCGGCGATCGCCGCGGTCCTCTGCTCGCACCACCGCGCGCGTGCAGTCGATGCCTCCGCGCAGCACCCGCTCGACGCAGAGCTCCCAGCCGTCGACCGGAAGGCGCTCGAGCATCGCGAGGACCTCGGCCTCCTCGGCGCCCGCGTCGAGGAGGCTTCCGAGCGCCATGTCGCCGGCGATCCCCGCGAAGCAGTGGAACCACGCGACCCGGCTCATCGGCTCATGGCTTATCGGTTCACCGGAGCAGGCGAGCGACCGCGCAGGCGGCGCCGAAGCCGTTGTCGATCCCGACGACGGACACGCCTGCGGCGCACGACGCCAGCATGGCGAGCAGCGCGGTGATCCCCTCGAACGACGCGCCGTAGCCGACGCTCGTGGGCACCGCGACGACCGGCGCCGCGGTGATCCCCCCCACGAGGCTCGCGAGCGCGCCCTCCATCCCCGCGACCACGACGACGGCGTCGGCGTCCTGGAGCTCCTCGACGGAGGCGAGCAGCCGGTGGACGCCCGCCACCCCGCAGTCCGCGAGCAGCGAGGGCGAGAAGCCCAGCGCGCGGAGCACGGCGCGGCACTCCTCGGCGACGGGAAGGTCCGCGGTGCCGGCCGTGACGACGAGCACGCGGCCTGGACGCGCCGGCGCACGCCGCCACGCGGCGGTGGAGAGCGTCCCGGTCCGGGTGACGACGGGCTCTACCTGCTCCCCGTCCCTGCCGTCCCCACCTTCGGCGATGTCGTCCCCGGTTGCGTCCCCGAGAGCCGCCGCCACGGCCCGCCGGGCCGCAGCCACCTGGGAGCGGTCGGCGCGGGTGAGCAGCACCGGCCCGGGCGCGGCCCGGAGCAGCTCCACCACGATCGCCGCGCACTGCTCGGGGCTCTTCCCCGGGCCGTAGACGGCCTCGGGAAACCCCTGGCGGAGCGTGCGATGGTGGTCGATCCGGGCGAACCCGAGGTCGGCGAACGGCAGGCGGCGAAGCCGGCGCACGGCCTCGTCGGGGTCGCAGTCACCCTTGGAGACGTCGACGAGGAGCTGGTGCAGGAGGAGCTCGTCCATCTGGGCTCACTATCCTGCCCCGGCATGAGCGCCGCTGCGACCCCACCCCCCTCGGTGGCCTTCCTCGGTCCGCTCGGGACCTTCACCGAGGAGGCGCTGCTCACCCAGGAAGACTACGCGGCGGCGGCCCTCACGCCCATGGACACGATCGGCGACGTGCTCGAGGCGGTGGGCTCGGGCACGGTGGACCTCGGCTTCGTGCCGATCGAGAACGCGATCGACGGCATGGTCCGGGACACCCTCGACGCGCTCATCTTCGACTTCGACCTCCTCATCCAGCGCGAGGTGGTGCTGGACGTCCGCCTCCATCTCATGGCTTCGCCGGGGACCTCGCTCCGGGACGTGCGGAGGGTCGTCTCCTACCCGGTGGCGCTCGCGCAGTGCCGCCGCTTCTTCGCCGAGCAGCTGCCGGACGTGGAGGCGATCGCGGCGAAGTCCACCGCGGATGCCGCTCGTCAGCTCGGGGAGCAACCCGACCGCCACGCCGCGGCGATCGCTCCGCGTCTCGCCGCCGATCTCTACGGCCTCGTGATCCTCGCAGAGGACGTCGAGGACTTCGCGGACAACCAGACGCGGTTCGTCGCGGTCGGTCCCGAGGGGATCCCGCCGCCCACGGGCCACGACCGAACGTCGATCGTGTGCTTCCAGGACGCGGACCGCCCGGGAAGCCTCCACGGGATCCTGGGGCAGTTCGCTGCCCGGAGCATCAACCTCACCCGGCTCGAGTCGCGTCCGACCAAGCGGGGGCTCGGCGAGTACTGCTTCGCGATCGACCTCGCGGGCCACATCGCGCACGAGGTGGTCGCCGACTGCCTCCGGGACCTGCGGGCGAACCTCGCCGACGTGAAGTTCCTCGGGTCGTACCCCGCGGGCGGTCGGCAGGCCCTGCGGCGGCGGGAGGAAGCCGACGAAGCCTGGCGGCGCGCGGACGCCTGGCTGGCCGCATTGCGCTCGCAGATCCGTCCGGCCTGAGATCGTCCCGAGCTCCTGGCGATGCCCGAGCTCGTGGCGGTGCCGAGCTCGTGGCGGTGCCCGAGCCCCTGGTGGTGGTGACGGGGCGGCGGCAGCGAGCCTTCCCGGTCTCGGTCACAGCTCAGGCTAGGGGGCCCGAGGCGACCCGCGGTGGGCCCGAGAGCCCCAAGGGCGGCGTTGCCGGCGGTGACGGCTGGCGCCGTGGCCCGAGGACGTCGGTCAGCTGAGCACGCGCCGCCTGAAATTGCGCAGACCGAGGAAGAGGAGGGCCGACGCGAAGCCGATCAAGACCGGGTAGACGACGTAGAGGTGCATGTGCGGGAACGAGGTGAACGCCGCGCGCATTCCCTCGTTCACGTAGATGAGGGGATTGAGCAGCACCAGCGTCTGCAGCCAGTGGAACCCGCCGATCTTGACGGGTGCCAGCGTGGTCCATGAGTAGTAGGTCCCGCCCAAGAACGTGATGGGAAGGATGATGAAGCCGAACATGAGGCCGATGTTGCGCGGTTCGAAGCTGCTCCCGAGCACGAGGCCCAAGCTCGCCATCGAGATGCAGGCGAGCGGCACGATCGTGAGCACGATCCACCAGTGCAGGTCGAGGTGCGCGTGGACCCCGGCCGCGTGGACGACGTCAGCGATCGGCAGCACGATGACCGCCGACAGGACTCCTTGTGCTGCACCCGAGAGCACCTTCGCGACCGCGACGAGCCAGATGGGGCAGGGCGCCTGCACCCGGTCTTCGATCTCGCGAGTGAACCCGAACTCCTGGGCCATGTTGAGGGCGATCGACTGCACCCCTTGGAACATGATGGAGATGCCCACGACGCCGGGGACCAGGATCGTCGCGAACGCGGATTCAGCTTCGACGCCCCGTCCTCCGATGCCTTGGCCGATCTTGGGGAACACGAAGAGGAAGACGAAGCAAAGGAGGAACGGCTGGACGAGCGTGCGCAGCACGAAGATCCACTTGTCCTTCCACAGCACGAGGAGGTCGCGGAGCAGCAGCGCACCGAGCGCCGTGTAGCTCGCAGCGAGGACCGGCCGCAGTTGGACGGCGATCGGCTGGTCGCCGCCGATCGGGGTCAGCGCCTTGGTCCCGATGGCCTCGTCCCTGACCGCCATCAGTCGCGCAGCTCCCTTCCAGTGAGGGTGATGAAGACCGTCTCGAGGGTGGGCTCTGCGATCGAGACGTCCATGAGGTCGAAGCCCTGGCGCTCGGCCGCGAGCACGATCTCCGGGACGAGCCGGCGCCTGCCGCCCACGTAGAGCTGCAGGGCTCCGTCGGCGATGCGCGTCCGGGCCACGCCTTGGACCTCTCGGCTGAGCAGGTCGCCGAGGGCAGCGAGATCCCCGGTGGAGCGCACCGTCACGATCGTGTCCGCCCCGATCCCGCGCTTCAGGGCCTCGGGGGTGTCGAGGGCGAGGAGCCTGCCGTGGTCCATGATCGCGACCCGGTCGCAGAGCTTCTCGGCTTCCTCCATGTAGTGGGTGGTGAGGAGGATGGTCTGGCCGTCTTCGTTGAGCCGTTCGAGGATCTCCCACAGCGTGAGGCGGCTCTGCGGATCGAGGCCGGCCGTCGGCTCGTCGAGGAACAGCACCGCGGGGCGGTGGAAGATCGCCCGCGCGACCATCAGGCGCTGCGCCATCCCGCCCGAGAGCGCGTACACCGAGGCGTTCGCCCATCTCTCGAGCTGGAACTCCTCGAGAAGCTGGGTGGCGATCCGCCGGGAGGCCGCCGCCCCCATCCCGAACAGTCGGCCGTGGAAGTACAGGTTCTCCCACACGGTGAGCTGACGGTCGAGCGTGTTCTGCTGCGAGACGATCCCGCTCAACTGCTTGGCGAGCGCCGGATGCGCGGCCACGTCGACCCCTCCGACCATCGCACGTCCCGAGGTGGGGACGACCCTCGTGGTGAGGATCCCGGCGGTCGTGGTCTTGCCGGCGCCGTTCGGACCGAGGAGGCCGAAGATCTCACCGGTCATGACATCGAGGTTCAGGTGATCGACGGCCGCGAATTCGGCGTGCGGATAGACCTTGGTGAGCTCTTCGGTGTGGATGATCCCCGTCGGAGACCCCATCATCGAAGTCACGGTGCGTTCGGCCGCCAGGACACTCCAGGTGATGCTAACCGTGGTGGTCTGCACGAGTCCGACTCGCGGTCGCCGTCTGTGTGTAGGAAGATGGCCTTGTGGGAGCGCATCGAGCAGAGAGCGCGCATGGAGCCCCCCTCTGGCGCCTTGCGTGCGTGTCGGCCGGGTGCCTGTCGGTCCTCCTGGCTGCAGGAGGCTTCGGCGCCTCCGTTGGCGGGCGAACGGCCGGCGCGTCCGACGCACCGCCCCACGCGGTCCGCGCAGTCGCCAGGACCGACGGTCTCAGCGTCGTCGTGACGGCGACGGGCTCGGGGACCACCACCGTCGTGCGCTTCGCCGTCGAAGCCGCAGACGCCCACGCCCGAGGGGCGCTCGGCTACGACGTGGCGTTCGGGGACGGCACCAGCACGAGCGATGAGATCCCCCAGTTCTGCACCTCGGGCAGCGGGGTCTCCCGCCACGAGCTCTGGCATCTCGCGCATCGCTACGCCGTCGGCACCTACCGCGTGACGGTCACCGTCCGCTCCAACTGCTCGAGGGTGGCTGCCACGGCACGCCTGACCGTCCGGCACGCCTGACCGTCCGGGGCACCCCCCAGCTCCGCACGCCTGACCGTCCGGGGCACCCCGAGCTCCGCACCCCTGACCGTCCGGGGCACCCCGACTCCGGCACCCCGGCTGCTGCCGGAGACCGGAGCGACCGGAGCACGCGGAGCTTCCGATAGCGTGAGGAGACCTTGCCGACCCCTCCATCGACCGTCACGCCAGCCGAGACGCCATCGGCGGCTCGTTCCTCACGCTCAGCGCGCCCGACGACGTCGGGCTCGCTCGCCGCACGGCTCGCGGGCGTGGTCGGGGCGGCACACGTGCTCGTCGACCCCGACGTCGTCGCCGGGTACACGACGGATTGGACGGGCCGCTTCTCGGGGCCGGCCTCGCTGGTGGTGCGCCCAGGGAGCACCTCCGAGGTGGCCGAGGTGCTCAGCGCCTGCCTCGGGGCTCGCGTCCCAGTCGTGGTCCAGGGAGGCAATACCGGCCTCGTCGGGGCTTCGGTGCCGCCTCCGGCCGGCGTCTCGGCGCCCCCCGTGGTGCTCAGCACCGCCCGGCTCGCCGAGATCGGGCCGGTCGACGCGACCGGCTGTCAGGTCACTGCCGGAGCCGGTGCCACCCTCGCTGCGGTCCAGGCCGCCGCCCGCTCGGCCGGGCTGACGTTCCCCGTGGACCTCGCCGCCAGGGACTCCGCCACGATCGGCGGGATGGTGGCGACCAATGCCGGCGGTGTCCACGTGCTGCGCTACGGGCCGATGCGCCAACAGGTCCTCGGTGCCGAAGCGGTGCTCGTCGACGGCACCGTCCTCGCACACCTGAACGGCCTGGTGAAGGACAACACGGGCTACGACTGGCCCCAGCTGCTCGTGGGCAGCGAGGGCACGCTCGCGGTGCTCACCGCCGTCCGTCTCCGCCTCGTGCCTCGCCAGCCGGAGCGGGCTGCCGCGGTGGTAGGCGTCGGCTCCACCGCCGACGCGCTCGCGTTGGTGGCCGAGGTGCGCCGACGCGCCGACGGGCTGAGCGCGGCGGAGGTCTTCTACGACGACGGTCTCGACCTGGTGTGCCGCCACTGCGGGTTCCAGCCTCCGTTCTCGCCGAGGCGCCCCGTCTACGTGCTGCTGGAGGTCGTCGGGCGCGCGGGCGTGGTCGATCAGCTGGCCGGAGCGTTGGCGGAGGCCGGCGCGGACGACGAGGCCACTGCGCTGTCCGACGACGAGGCCGGAGCTGCCCGCTTGTGGGCGTACCGCGAGCGTCACGCCGAGGCGGTCTCGAGCCTCGGTGTCGCGCACAAGCTGGACGTCACCCTCCCTCTCGATGCACTGGCGGACTTCGAACGTGCGGTGCGGCTCGCAGTCGACCGGGTGTGGCCGGGTTCCACCATGGTCCTCTGGGGGCACTTAGGCGACGGCAATCTCCACGTGAACGTGGTCGGCCCCCCGCCCGGCGACGAGGACGTCGACGCGACGGTCCTCGAGCTCGTGGCGGGCCTCGGCGGCAGCATCAGCGCCGAGCACGGCGTCGGCCGGGCGAAGGTCGCCTGGCTCGGCCTGTCGCGGAGCCCCGCCGAGCTCGGGCTCATGCAGGCCGTGAAGACCGCGCTCGACCCCGAGCGCATCTTGAACCCCGGGGTGCTGTTCCCCGCTGAACCCCGGGGTCCCCGGGGTGCTGTTCCCCGGGCGCCGGACGGCGAGCGCCGACGGTGACGAGCACGAAGGGTGGACGGTGACGAGCACGAAGGGTGAGGAGAAGGTGGAGCACGCGGCACATCGAAGCGGGCGCCGGCGCGCCCTGCTGGTCGAGAACATCCATCCGGACGCGGTCTCAGTGCTCGAGGCGGCAGGCTTCGAAGTGGAGACGAGGGACCGTGCGCTCGAGGAGGGGGAGCTCTGCGAGCGGCTGGGCGACATCGACGTGGTCGGCATCAGGTCGCGCACGCAGGTCACCGACGCGGTGCTGGAGGCGGCGCCCCACCTCCTGGCGATCGGGGCGTTCTGCATCGGCACGAACCAGATCGACCTCGCCTCGGCCACCCGCCGCGGTGTGGCGGTGTTCAACGCCCCGTTCTCCAACACGCGAAGCGTCGTGGAGCTCGCGATCGCAGAGATGATCGCCCTCACCCGGCGCCTGACCGACAAGAGCACCGCGATGCACGCCGGCGTGTGGGACAAGTCCGCAGCCGGCAGCCACGAGATCCGAGGCCGGCGCCTCGGTATCGTCGGCTACGGCAACATCGGGAGCCAGCTCTCGGTGCTGGCCGAGACCCTGGGCATGGGGGTCTGGTTCTACGACACCGCCGACAAGCTCGCGCTCGGCAACGCGCGCACCTGCGGGACGCTCGAGGAGCTGCTCGAGTCGGTCGACATCGTCACCCTGCACGTGGACGGCAGGCCGGCCAACCGCCAGATGTTCGGCGAGCAGGAGCTGTCCCGGATGCGTCCTGGGAGCTTGTTCCTCAACCTGAGCCGGGGGTTCGTGGTGGACCACGAGGCGCTGCGCGCCCATCTCGTCTCCGGGCACCTCGCGGGCGCAGAGA
>JAJYXS010000077.1 GCA_021801615.1 Actinomycetes bacterium | reverse complement strand
GTTCGACGGCCGTTCGTCGGTCTTCTCCTCGGGGGGGAGCACCGCGACGACCTCCAGCCCCTCGAGGCCTGACTCCACCTCTGCACGGACCACGTCGCCCACGGCCACGCCCTCGGGCAGGAGCGCCTTGGGCAGCGTGCCCTTCGGCTGCTTCGCCCCGGCGGCGCGCCAGGTGAACGCACCGTCGCCGGTGCGGCTCGTCAGCTCGATCTCGATGCGGCGGGGCATGCGGCGGTCACGCTATCGCTTTGGGCTCGAGGCGTGCGACGCAGCGGCCCGGGCTCGCCGACGCTCGACGCGACGACGGCACGCGCTCGCCGAGCCCGACTTGCGTCAACGGTCAGGAGCTGGCCCGCTCGCGACGTGGCTGCGCTGCGCACGAAAGCGCGCTCGCGACGCGCGCAATTCCTCGAGCGCGGCCTCCCGGCCGGCGAAGCCCACCGTCTGGGTTCCCTTTCCCGGTTCGAGCTCCTTGTACACGCTGAAGAAGTGCGAGATCTCCTCGAGCAGGTGGCGCGGAAGCTCCGAGACGTCTCGGGTGTCTGCTCGCGCCGGATCGTGCTCGAGCACCGTGAGCAGCTTTGTGTCCGGACCGGCCTCGTCTCGCATCTGGAAGAGCCCGATCACGCGCACGCGCACGAGGCAACCGGGGAACGTCGGGTCCTCGAGGATCACGAGCGCGTCGAGCGGGTCGCCGTCGAGCGCGAGCGTGTCGGGCACGAAGCCGTAGTCGGTCGGGTACGTCGTCGCGGTCGAGAGCCTGCGATCCAGACGGATGACGTGCCGCTCGTGGTCGTACTCGTACTTGTTGCGGCAGCCCGCTGGGATCTCCACGATGACGTCGACGACGTCCTCGGGCAACGCGTCGGCTGCGTCCAGGTCCGGGTCGATCCCGAGGTGCGCGCTCCGGGCCGCGTCCACGCCCGCGTTCACATCGACGCCCGCGTTCACATCCACGGGTCCATCTTCCCTCGCCAACTGCTGGGCGCGCGGCGCGCGGGGCGGCCGCGCCGAAGGCGCACGCCGCGCCACGCCTGGGGGAGGCACCGGTCCACGCCTGGGGGAGGCACCTCGCCAAGCCTGGGGGAGGCACCGGTCCACGCCTGGGGGAGGCACCTCGTCAAGCCTGGGGGAGGCACCGGTCCACGTCTGGGGCGCGCAGGCGCCGGGGCTACGCCTTCACGGCCTTCAGGTCGACGACGAAGACCAGGGTCTCGTTGGCGGCGATCGGTCCCACCTTGCGGTCGCCGTAGCCGAGTTGGGGCGGGATCACGATCTCCCGTCGGCCGCCCACCTTCATCCCCACCAGCCCCTCGGCGAAGCCCGGCACCACGCCGCTCAGCGGGAATGTCGTCGGCGTCGGGGGCTTGTGGGACCACGTCGCCTGTGTGAAGTCCTTGCCGGTCTTGTAGTCGGCTCCCACGTACAGCACGCTCACGGTGCTCGAGCTCTTGGCGACCCGTCCCTTCCCGACGACCAGTGTCCTCACCTCGAGCTTGGTGGGCGGCCTTCCCTTCGTCGGATGGACCACCGGCTCGTGGCTCAGGTCCTTCGCGTACCCGATGACCGGCAGCTCGGGGCCGGGACGGCGTGCGCTCGAGGACCCGGACCTGTCGTGGGAGCGCGCCGCGGACGCGTGCGCCGCAGCCGAGGCGATGCCGGCCCAGCCCGGTCCGGTGAGGCCGAGCGCCGCTCCGACCAACGCGGTGGCCAGCCAGCGGCCGCGCGGGGACCTCCTTCGTTCAGTTCCCATGGTCTGCGACCATACCGAACGTCAGGCACGGCGCGGCCGCGAGCCTGCCCGACGGCCCACCGGTAACGCCTCGGACCGCCCATCGGTAAAGCCATCCGACCGTCCACCGGTAACGCCATCGGGCCGCCATCCGACGGCGCCATCCGACGGCCCACCGGTGACGCCATCGGACCGCCCATCGGTAAAGCCATCCGACCGCCCATCGGTAACGCCATCGGGCCGCCATCCGACGGCGCCATCGGACCGCCCACCGGTGACGCCATCCGACGGCCCCATCCGGGGTGCCGCCCAACGGCCCCGCCCGTGGCGCGGATCGTCCGGCCCGCGGGCCAGGGGAAGACGTCCGTGCCGCCGAGGCCCGGAGTTCCGACCCGCCAGCCCGGCGGGCCAAAACCGCCGATAATGTACATTATGTCAGAAATCGGCTTCGGCTTCTGGCCTGTCGCCCCTTCGACCCCGTCCTGCATGGGAGCTTCGAGCCCGCACTGCCCCATGCTGCATGGGAGCTTCGACCCCGCGCTCCTGTGCTGCATGGGAGGAGCTTCGAGCCCGCGCTGGATCCGCGCTGCGCCTCCCGTCGGGACGTGCGCGGCGCCTGGGTGCTCAGGTGTTGGACGCCGGCGCGCCGGGGCTCCTGCGCCACCAGGTGATCGCGGCCTCGAGCTCGGCACCCCCGAAGTCGGGCCAGTAGGTCGGCGTCACGTAGAAGGGCGCACCCACCGACTGCCAGAGCAAGAAGTTCGAGAGCCTCTGCTCCCCTGAGGTCCGCACGAGCAGGTCGACCGGCGGCATCTCCGGGTCGTAGAGGCAGCGCGCGAACGACCGCTCGTCGATCTCGGTCCCCTCCCGCCGATGCGCCTCGAGCAGCTTGCGCGTCGCGTAGAGGAGCTCCTCACGGGCGCCGTAGTCGAAGGCGAGCGTGAAGGTGAGCCCGGTGTTGGCCTTCGTCAGCTCGACCGACTCTTCCATCTCGCGCAGGATGCGCCGGGGCAGCCGCGAGGTGCCAGAGACGGGTCTGCCGATGCAGCGGATCCGGACGTTGTTCCGGTGCATCTCGAGACGCCTGGCGAAGATGTTCTTGTGGAGGCCGAGGATGAAATTGACCTCGGTCGGCGGACGCGACCAGTTCTCCGTGGAGAATCCGTACGCGGTGAACCAGCCGATGCCGAGACCGTCGGCCGCGCGCACCACCTCTGCGAGGGTCGCCTCGCCCTGCCGGTGGCCTTCGGTGCGCGCGAGCCCTTTGGACTCAGCCCACCTGCCGTTGCCGTCCATGATCACCGCCACGTGGCGGGGCACGGCCGAAGCCACCTCGGCGCGCAGCTCGCTCGTCGTGCTGGCGGCAGCCTCGCGCACGGCCGGAGTCTATGGGGGCGGCGCTACGCGGATCCCTCGGCGTCGAAGACAGGCGCCGCGTCGCTGCTCCTGTTGCCCGCGTGTGGCGAGCGGGGTCCGTCGAACCCGCCGAGCCGCCGGTAGACGTCCGCGGCAAAGCTGGTCGGCAAGGGGTCGCCAACCACGAGCTTGTAGCTCGGACGCCCGTCGGCAGCGCGCTCGGCTCGCAGGAACCTGGTCGTCGACGGTCTCGACGTGCGGAAGCCCTCGGCGAAGTCGAACTGGTGCGTGACGAAGAACACGGTGACCTCGCGCTCCAAGAGGGCCTGGACGATCTGGCGGCCGATCTCCGAGCCTTCCCGTTCGTTGGTGCCCGAGAAGGACTCGTTGAAGAGCACGAGCGCGTGCCTTCTCGTCGCGTCGATGATCGCCGACATCCGGTTGAGCTCGTCGTCCAGGCGACCGCTGCGCATGGACTCGTCCTCTTCCCTGCCGAAGTGGGTGAACAGCGCGCTGTGGAGGCTCGAGCGGTACCCGGACGCACACACCTCCATGCCGCATTGGGTCATCACCTGCGCGAGCCCCACGCTGCGCAGGAAGGTCGACTTGCCTCCGGAGTTGGCTCCGGTCACGACCACGAGCGGTCGGCCGTCGGCGTCGACGTCGTTGCCCACCACCCTCGCGGCTCCCTCGAGGACGAGCGCGGCGTCTCGGAGGCCCGCGCAGGAGAAGCGAGCCGGATTGCTCGGCTCGGGGACGGGGAAGACGAGGGGCGCGCCGCGTCGGAGGAGCGCCGAGCGGAGGTTCAGGCAGCCCATGTAGAAGGCGAGCTCGGCCCGCAGCATCGTGAAGTAGCTCTCGATGTGGTCCGCGGCCTGAGCGGCGGCGTTCGCGACGTGGTTCAGCCCTCTGCCGGTGAGGTTCGAGAGCTCGTTGGCCCCCGCCTCGTCACGCGGAGAGATCGTGAAGGAGTACGACGTGCGCGGCGCGATCCCGAGCCGCTCGCGCCATGCGGTGCGCCGTTTGGCGGGGGAACGCAGCACGTAGTCGATACCGCTGTTGTCCCGGTCGAGGCGCGCGCTGAGCAGGACCCCGTCTCTGAAGCCGAGCTGCTTCAGGTGACGGCTCATGGTCCCGAGGTACTCGTCGTCCAGGTCGCGCGCGAGCGACTTGAAGAGCGTCTGGAACCCGGCCGACCGGACCTTACCGAAGTGGTCTTCTGCGAGCCGGCGCAGCGCGCGAAGCCGTACGACGAAGGCCTCCAGCTGCATCAACGCGCCGTGCAGGTTGGTCTGCGGCGAGCCCGAGCGCATCCCCCAGAACAGCCCCCGCTTGTCCTCCAACGCGCCAACCACCAGCGCGTAGAGCTCGCGCACCATCTCCTCCTGGGCGATGCAGTCTCTCAGGACCGCCTGGCGGTACAGGACCTGTGCAGGGTCCGTGAGGCTCCTGAGCAGCACACGTCGTGAGACGTCGAGCACGAACCGGTCCCCCTGGGCCATCGTGCGCAGGAGGATGCCGAGCCCGAGATCCGTGACGAGGTCCTCGTCGAAGGGGCCTGGCTGCGCCGAGAAGTCGAAGTCACGGTCCTCGAAGAGGAGGTGCGCCTTCATGGGATGCGCTCGAGGATCTGGGCATAGGTGACCCGGTGCTTGCGCGCGAGCGCGAGCGCGTAGGCGAGCCCGTTCGCCGGCGCGCGCACCACCTTGAAGGTCCTTCTCGCCGGGTCGTCGGGGACGACGGTGCTCACCATGGAGACGACCGGGGAGGCGAGCGAAGCCAGCTCCTCCACGAAGGTCACGCACACCCCGAGGCAGCCCAGCTCGAGCAGCCGCCGCAGCACCTCGGTGCTGAGGAAGCGGTTGTCCTCGAGCGAGGTGGAGGAGAACACCTCGTTCATGACCACGACGCTCGCAGGGGTGGCCGACCGGAGCGTGGCCTGCATCTCGAGGAGGTCCGACTCGAGCTTGCCGGCCAGCCTGGAGAGGTCCTCCTCGCGCGAGAAGTGCGTGAAGATCCGGTCGCAGAGGAAGAGCCGGACCCGCCGGCCCGGCACCGGGACGCCGAGCGCAGCGAGATGGTGCAGCTGGCCGAAGGTTCGCGCGAAGGTCGTCTTTCCCCCCTGGTTCGGCCCCGAGACGACGAAGAGACGCTCGTCTGGACCGAGCCGGTAGTCGTTGGTCACGACCTTGGCGCCCGCAGAGACGAGCGTGTCAGCGAGCGCGAGGTCGAAGGTGTCCTCGGCGAGCTCTTCCTTCGAGGAGACGTCCACCTGCGGGTAGCAGAACTGGAGCCCGGCTGCGCTGAGCGGGTCGAGGAGGGAGCGGTAGGACACGTAGAACTGCAGCTCGCGGAAGAAGCGGTGCACGCCCGGATCGACGAACCCCTCGTGGTGCACGGAGAACCACCTCGCGAGGAGGCCGAGCTCCTCGGGGTACAGGCGCACCACGAGGTCCAGGATCTGCTCACCGATGTGGGTCATGCCCGGCCAGACCCGGTACCCGACCAGGTAACTGCGAACCGCTCCCTGGCGGAACCGCTCGAAGAAGGACTCGATCTCTTCGCTGTAGTCCGGCTCGCCCCCAGAACGAGTCACGGTCACCCGTCCCCCGTCGATGTCCACGCAGTACGAGATGCCGGCCAGCGCCGCCTTGCACGCGGCCGTCTCTGCGTCCAGACGCTCGAACTCCTCTGAGGCTGCGTAACCGCTGAGGTACCGCCGGAAGCCCACCAGTCCCCGGGACCCGAGCCGGAGCTCTCCGAGCGCTGTTGCAAGCTCGCGGACGGCGCTGCAGTAGATCGCTGCGGCGTCGAGCGTCCAGCCCTGGCGCTGGCGCACCACGCGCATCGCGCGGGCCTGAAAGAGGTGGGAACGCACCTCCCGGATCGACGCGCCGAAGCGAACGAGCGCGTCCCACACCGCCGCGTCGTCGAGGTCCCGGAACACCTCGTGGCGGTAGCGCAACGTCTCTACGTCGCTCGTGCGTCGGAAGTAGAGCGCCTCGAGCTCTTCGGGGTCGTCCTGGTCCCGGGTGATCGCCGAGACGATCCGGTCGAGACGCAGGTCGGCTGCGTGGTCGCGCTCATCGTGGAACGTGACCGCCCTGTCCGGGGGGCCGAGAAGGCCGAAGGCCGGAGTCCCGTCGTGCTGCGCTCCTTCCATGCCGCTCCCCTTCTCGCCGTGCGGCGCGTGTGCCGCACGGCGGTCCGTAGGAGCCATCAGCCCGGGGTAGTCGTCCCACGGGCGGCGCAGCGAGCTCCATCGCCGTTCTTGCACATCCTACCGAGCGGGCGAGCAGTTGTGCCGGCTGGCCGCTCACCGAAGTCACCCCGCGCTCAGGGGCACGTCGGAGGCGCGCGACGCGCTCCAAGTTCATTGCTGACCGTCAGGCAACTAATCTGGCCGTGATGACCGGGATGCGGGTTGCGGACCGACAGGAGGCCGAGGTCGACTTCCCCATCGACGAGGCGGCACGGCTGCGTGCGGCGATCCTGCGCCTCGCTCGGCGCTTGCGCGCCATCGACGCGGGCACCGGGTTCACGCCTGCCGAGCTCTCCTGCCTCGGCGCGATCGTGCACCGTGGCCCGATGCGCTCGTCCGACCTGGCCGCGGCAGAACAGCTCAACCCCACCATGCTGTCGAGGCTCCTCGGGCGGCTCGTCGACGCAGGGGTGGTCTCGCGCCAGGCCGATCCCGAGGACCGCAGGGGCGCGCTCGTGGACGCCACCGCTCGGGGCCGCCGGACCCACGAGCGGCTCCGGACCGAGCGGGCCCGTGCGCTGCGAGCCCAGGTCCTGCTCCTCTCCGACGAGCAGCGCCGGGACCTTCTGGCCGCGCTGCCGGCGCTCGAAGCCCTCGTCGAGCTGGGACGCCAGTGAAGCCGGCGGCCCGCAGCGATCCCGCAGCGCCTCGCTCGGCGGCTCCCAGCCGCCGGTCGGCGTGGCGGTCGCTGCTCCCGGCGTGGGCCGACCGGGATCTGCGGATCGTGCTGGGCGCGCGCCTTTCCATGAGCGCGGCGCGCGCCATCGCAGGGGTGGTCGTCGCCTTGTACCTCGCGGCCGAAGGGTTCTCTGCGGTGGAGATCGGCGTCCTGTTCCTCTGCGTGACGGTGGTCAGCGCCCTCGTGTCGACCAGCGTCGGGCTGCTCTCCGACCGTGTCGGCCGCAAGCCGTTCCTCGTCGGCGTCCCGATGCTGGCGGCCCTCGCGGCAGCGATGTTCGCCGTCGACCGGGCTCCCGCGGTGCTGTTCGTGTTCGCCTCTCTCGGGAGCTTTGGCCGGGGCGCCGGCGCCGGCGGCGGGAGCGTCGGGCCGTACCAGCCGGCGGAGTCCGCCTACGTCGCCGAAGGCGTCCCGCGACCGCTGCGCGCCGCGGCCTTCGGACGGCTGGCCTTCGCCTCCTCGCTGGGCGCGCTGGTGGGGGGTCTCATGGCGGGCCTCGCCGCCGCGCGTCCGCACATGAGCCCCGGTGCCGCCCTCGCGGCGTACCGCCCCGCGTTCGTTGCGTGCGCGATCCTCGCTGCCGCAGCCGGTACCGCCGCGCTCTGGCTCTCCGACAGGCGGCGGCCCGCTCCCCCCGCCGGGGTCGCCGGTCCGCGCGTCCGCTTGCCCCGGCGCTCCTGGCCGGCGCTGTGGCGGCTGTGGGTCACCAACGGCACCAATGGGCTCGCGATCGGCCTCGTCGGCCCGTTCCTCAGCTACTGGCTGGCCCGGAGGTACGGCGCGAGCCCAGGGGACATCGGCATCCTGTTCGCGATCGTGAACCTGGGTTCGCTCGGGGCCAGCCTCGCCGCGGCCGGGATCGCCCGGCGACTGGGCACCGTGCGGGCGATCGTCGTCGTGCGAGCGGTGACCGGCCTCTTGATGGTGCCGATGGCGCTCGCCCCGGCCTTCTGGCTGGCCGGCTCCATCTACTTCGTCCGGATGCTCTTCCAGCGGGTCGGGCTCCCGCTGCGCCAGTCCTTCACCCAGGACCTCGCGCATCCCGACGAGCGCTCCAGCGTCGCCGCGCTGTCCAACCTGCCCGCGCAGGCCACGATGGGGCTCGGCCAGGTCGTGGCGGGCTACCTGTTCCAAGACGTCGCGCTCGCGGCACCCTTCGAGGTCGGCGCGCTCTTCCAGTGTGCGAACGCTCTCGCCTACGCCGTGCTCTTCCGTGCGGGAAAGCCGAGATGGCGGGGTGGCGACGGGCGAACGGACGCCCCGGGCGTGCCGGCGGCGACCGGCGTGGCGGCGAAAGGCGTGCCGGTCACCGGGCCCGTCGCTTCCAGGCAGACCTGACCGTCGCCCGCTCGATCACCCAGGAGCCGCCGTTCCTGGAGGCGAGCAGAGGATCGGTGCTCAGGACGGAGCCGAACCGGCCTGGTGTCGGTGGAGGCTCGAGCCGGCTCGCCGCTCTGCTCGCCTCCTCCTCCCCGACCACCGGGAGGACCTGCCTCGGCGACGCCTCGGGACCGAGCCGTGCTCGCCCGGAGCGACACCGAGAGCTTCGCCATCCTCAATCCTCGCGATCCCCGCAATTCCGGCGGGTGCTCCCCACGGTCCTGCCAAGCTGGCACTCCACCGAACGGATCTCGCCGCCGGTGGCTGGTCGTCTGCGGCAGAAGGGAAGCGTGCACTCACCTCAGCGAAGCCCACGGCACCCGCGTCGCCTCCGGGCGTTGCACGAGCTGCTCGCGCCGGTCGTGGCGCTCTGTGCCGGGCTCGGCGTCGCCTTCCCCGAGGTCGCACGGTCCCTTCGGCCTGGCGTTCCGCTCGTGCTGGCCGGCCAGGTCTTCGGGGTCGCGCTCACCGTCTCCTTCGGTGCGCTCGCACCGGTGCTACGCCGACCTGGCGGCGTGCTGGGCGCGCTCGGGACCCAGTGGATCACTCTCCCTCTCATCGGGCTGGGGCTCTACCACCTCGCCGGTGACGACCTGGTGGGGCTCGGCGCGTTCATCACGGCGGCGTCACCTGCAGAGATCACGAGTGCGCTCCTCGCGGTGGTAGCCGGTGGAGCGGCGGCGACGGCTGCGACCCTCATGACCGCCAGCGTCGCGATGGGCTGTGTGCTCACCCCCATGTGGCTGCTCTTGGCGCACGGCCACGTCGATCCCGGCACGCTCGCGCCCGAGCTGTTGCTCTCCGTCGCCCTCCCCCTCGCCGGCGGCGTCACGATAAGGAGCCGGTATCCCGAGCTCGCCGCGCATCGACGACGGTTCCTGGACCTCGCCGGGATCTCGCTGCTCCTCGTCGTCTTCGTGGGGGCAGGCTACGCCCGCCCCGTCCTTGGTTCCGCCCGGCTCGTCGATACCGCGCTCTTCGCAGCCTTGCTCGTCGCCGGAGGCGCCGTCGTGGCGGTCGCCTTCGGTCGGTTCGTGCCCGGATCCGGGTCGCAGCGTCTCGGCCTTGCCTTTCCTATCGGCATGCGAGAGTTCGGGATCTCCACCGCGCTTGCCGTCACCATCGCCCCACGTGCCGCCGGGTTCGCCGGCGTCTACGGCGTCATCATGATGGTCGTCGCCGCCACGATCGCGAGCATCTCCCGGCGACGTGGCTGGAGCGGTCGGAGAGCCACGGGCGACCTCTCATGAACCGGTGTCGTCGCCGGTGGCTGGTCTCGTTGCAAGCTCGAGGGAACTTGGAGATCACGGCAGAGCCAGGCACGACACTGAGCGGCTGATCGCCGTGCCCGGTTCGCGTCACGCCATGGGCGCGACCACCATGGCCGGGTCGACCCGCCGGACCACGTCGCCGCTCGGTCCGGCTCGATCGACGAAGTCCCGGGCGCGGAGGCACACGACGTCTTCGACGAGCGAGTCTCGAGGCGGCGCGAGAACTGGCACGCTCGCCCTCTCCCGCCGGTGTGGCGGCCGTCGTCTGCGGCGAGGCAGTCCTTCGCGCCGTTCTCTTCGGCCTCGGCCAGAGCGGGCCGATCCGAGGGCAGCTCGTCCACCACTCCAGGAGCCGACACCCGCGCCCAGGCGCCGAGCGCGCGGCGAGGATGGAGCGAGGTGGAGCGCCGGCTCACCGAGCTTTGAGACCGTAGGGAAGATCGGCTCCGTCTTCGATCTCGATCAGCCGGTTGTACTTGGCGACCCGCTCACCACGTGCCGGCGCGCCGCTCTTCATGTGGCCGCACCCGGTGCCGACCGCGAGATCAGCGATGAAGTCGTCCACGGTCTCGCCCGACCGGTGGGAGACGAATTGGCCGTACCCGGCCTCATGACAGACGCGCATGGCGTCGAGGGCCTCGGTGACGGTGCCGATCTGGTTCACCTTGATGAGCGAGGCGGTCGCGACCTTGCGGGAGATCGCCTCGGAGATGATCGCCGGGTTCGTGCAGAAGATGTCGTCCCCCACGAGCTCGACGCTCTCTCCGAGACGTGCGGTGAGCTGCTCCCAGCCATCCCAGTCCGACTCGGCCAGGCCGTCCTCGAGCAGCCAGACCGGGAAGCGCTCGACGATCTCCACGTAGCGCTCGATCATCTCGTCGGTCGTGAGGGACTCCCCGGCGACGCGGTAGGAGCCGTCGCGGTAGAGCTCGCTCGAGGCAGGGTCCATCGCGAGCGCGACGCCGTGGCGCCCGGGCTGGTACCCGGCGTCGCTGATGGCCTCCATGAGCAAGGTGAGCACCTCTTCGGGGCTCGTGATCTCCGGCGCGAACCCGCCCTCGTCGCCGAGCCCCGCCGACAGGCCCCGGCCGAGGAGCAGCTTGCGCAGCGCGGCGTAGATCTCGGCCCCGGCCCGTATCGCCTCGGCCGCGCTCGGCGCGCCCAGAGGCGCGAGCATGAACTCCTGGAAATCCAGCTCGTTGGGTGCGTGCACACCTCCGTTCACGACGTTGAAGTGCGGGACCGGCAGCCGAGGCGCTTCGAGAGACCCTGCGAAGCTCTGCCACAGAGAGCGCCCGGCGACGGAGGCGAAGGCTCGTGCCGCGGCCATGGACACGCCCACGACCGCATTGGCCCCGAGGCGCGATTTGTCCGCAGTGCCGTCGAGCTCGAGCAGCGCCGCGTCGAGGTCGGACAAGGTGTCGAAGGACCGGCCGGACAAGGCGTCACGGATCTCTCCGTTGACGGCGGCCGCGGCCTCGAGGACGCCTTGTCCCGAAAAGCGCGTTGGGTCGCCGTCGCGGCGTTCGACTGCCTCGCGCGAGCCGGTGGACGCTCCTGCCGGCACGCCGGCCTGCGCACGCACCCCTTGGCTCGCCACGAGCGTGACCGCGAGGGTCGGCCGAGCCCTCGAGTCCAGGATCTCCATTGCGTGCAGCTTCTCCACGGTGATGCCCACGACGCCTCCTCTTTCTGTCTGTGTCCCACCATCTTGGTCCCACCCTCTTGCGCCAAGGGCCGTCGGCGCCGGCCCGCCGAACCTCACGAACGTGCAGCTCCGGGCACCGTTGCACCGCTTCGGTGTTGCACGCCAGATCTCGGATCCACCGCCCATCACGGATCCGCGTCGCCGATCAGCGATCAGGGTCGACGTCGCCAGCCGGAGGTAGTCTGAACCCGGCGATGGAGCTCGCCGTCGAACGCCCGGCGCTGGGGAAGCTCGGCTGCGGGCTGACTTGCCGAACGGTCGGCTGCGCAGCGCTACCACGTCGCCGTGCTCGGTGAGCTCGAGCGCGGCAAGTCGACGCTCGTGAACGCGCTGATCGGGCATCCTGTGCTCCCGTCGGGAGTCGTGCCCGTGACCACCGTGGTGACCGAGGTCCACTTCGGCGAGCCGCGCGACGCAGCGCTGGTCCTCTTCGAGGATGGGACCGCTCAGGAGACCTCCCTCGAGGAGGTGGCCCGCTTCGTGCGCGAGCGGGAGAACCCGGGCAACAAGTTCGGCGTCCGTCGAGTGGAGGTGCACGTGGGGACGCCGTTGGGGGCCTCGGGCGTCGTGCTCGTGGACACGCCGGGGGCCGGATCGGTCAGCGAGCGTCAGACGCAGGTGGCCAGAGAGGCCCTCTCGGACAGCGACGATCGCTCGCGCTCGGCACGGCGGCAGAGGTCGAGCTCCTCGTCGGCGGGTGCCCGTTGGAGTCCGAGGCCGACGGGTGAGGGCCCGGACGCTCGAACCCCTTCAGACCACGAGCACCGGGCAGGGATGGCGCGCCAGCAACCCCTCGACGGAACGGCCGAGGCCCCGGTGCGTCGGACGCTCGCGGCCGTGGTTCCCCACGACCACGAGGTCGAAGCCGTGCTCCTCCGCGTGCTGTGCGATCGCCCGTGCCGGGTCGTCTGCGAAGACGACCTTCGTGGACTGCGTCCGCCCGTGCTCTGGGCCGACCAGGCGCTGGAGCCCCTCGGAGAGGTGGTCGCGTTCGGCCGCCTCGGCACGCGCGAGCTCCTCGGGGGTCTCGGCGTGCGCGGGAGGGCGGACGACGACCAGCACGTAGACGTCGCCGTCGACCTCCTCCGCGAGCGCGATGGCGGTCCGGAGCGCGTCCTGCGCCTCCTCGGATCCGTCATAGCCGACAAGGATGCGTCGGAAAGCCCGTCCGCGTAGCGCGCTCACCTCAGCACCGCGACCACGACGAGCGCGACGACGAGCGCGACGAGCATGTAGGCAACGTAGGCGTTCAACGAGCCCGATTGCAGCCGGCGGGCGGCATCCGCCAGCTTGGAGACCATCTTCCATGCGGGCTCGTAGAGGTAGGTCTCGACCGGCTCGACCACCTTCGTGCGGGTCTCGACGTGCGCAACGCCTGCTGGCGCGCCACCCAGGGAGGCGGGCTCGCTCGCGGCGTCTCCCCCGAGCCCACCGGGCGGCCTGACGCGGCGCGTCCGTTCGGTGCCGAGCACGTTGGCGAGCACGTAGCGCACCGGGTTCGCGAAGCCGAACGCGCTGTACGACGACGGACCGGCGACCCCCGCGCTCGCCGAGCGCCACGCAGGCACCTTCCGGACGCGAAAGGCCCGGCCGCGCGAGGCGAGCGCTGCCATCAGCGCGGCGCCCAGGCACGCGGCCGGCAGCACGATCCACAGCCAGGATGGCGAGAGGATCGAGAACCCGTGGTAGACGGGCTGGAGCACCCAGGGCGACCTGAGCGCCTGCAACGCCGCCGAGCGGGGGACGAGGGGTCCCAGCCCCCGGGCGACGAAGCGGACTTCCCAGGGGCTCACCACCGCGAGGCCGACGCACCCGAGGGCGAGGACGACGAGCCCGGCCCTTCCCACCGGGCCCGCCTCCGCCGAAGCCGGCGCGGAGCCCGAGGGACGTCCGAGGAAGGTGAGGCCGAGGACGCGGAGGAACGCGAAGGCGGCGAGCCCCGTCGTCAGCGCGACAAGCGCGCCGGCGCCCGCGAGCCCGAGGCGGAGCGCGAGCCCCGACAGGCGGAACTGCTGCATGAGCGCTTCGAGCACGAACCACTCCGAGACGAACCCGATGGTGGGCGGCAGGCCGGCGAGCGCGACGGCGCCGGCGGCGAAGGCCGCCCCGCTCCAGCGCAGCCGGCGCCCGACGCCACGCAGCGCGTCGAGGTCGTCTCTGCCGGCACCCACCTCCACGAAGGCGAGCGAGCAGAACACAGTGGACTTCGCGACCGCGTGGGCGACGACCTGGAGCGACGCGGCGACCAGACCGACCACCTCGAGGGTGGGCGAGCGTGCGGCCACGCCGGTCAGGGCGACGCCGTAGGCGGTGAGGATGATGCCCGCGTGCTCCACGCTCGAGTACGCCACCACGCGGCTCAGGCGGGACTGCACGCCGGCGAACAGGACGCCGAGAAGGGCCGTGAGGCCACCCGCCAGAAGGACGCCGATCACGAGCCAGACCGGCGGACGCCCGAGGACGCCCAGGAAGCGCCACAGGCCGTAGACGCCGACGTTCGCGGCGACCCCGGCCATCGCGGCGCGCGCGGGCCCTGGCGCAGCCGGGTAGCCGATGGGGATCCAGACCTGGAACGGGACCACGCCGAGCTTCGCGGCGAACCCCACGACCACGAGCACCCACGCCACGTCGTGGAGCGCGCCCGGCCCGACGGCCGACCAGCTCGCGATCGTGAAGCTGTGGGAGCGGCCGGCGAGCAGGAGGAACCCGAAGAGGAGGCTCGCTCCGCTCAGCTTGCCGATCGCGGCCGTCGCCCAGGCGCCACGGGCGCGCTCGGCGTCGCCTCGCTGGGCAGAGGTCAAGACGTAGAAGGAGACGGTGAGGCTCTCCCAGGCGAAGAGGAACACGAAGGCGTCGGCGGCGAGCACGATCACCGCCACCGAGGCGAGCAGCGCGAGGTAGCCCGTCGCCGCGGCGCGCCGATGCGACCTGTTGGCCTCGGCGTGAGCCCACGAGGCGAAGCACAGCGACACCGCCACCGAGATCCCGAACAGGAGCGTGAGGAACGCCCCGGCGAGCGGGTCGACTCGCAGGGCGGCGTGCCCGGCGTGGAAGAGCGACGCGATGGGGATCGTCGTGGGCGCAGCGAACGCCGCGTGGACCCCGACGGCGAGCAGGCAGCCACTGCCCATAGCGCCGAGCAGGTAGGGCAGGGTGCGAACCGCAGCGCTGCGGGTCCCGAGGCCCAGATCGACCACGGCGCCTGCGAGCATGCAGGCGAGCGCGGCCGCGATCAGCGGCCCGGTCACGGCCGGCTCCTCACAGCCGGGCTTTCTGCAACCGGCCCCCTCACGGCCGGGGTCCTCGCAGCCGGGTCCTCCGCGCCGGCGGCGCGGCGGGAGCCGAGGATCCCCACGGCGGCCAGGATGCCGTGGAGCACGCCGAAGGGGCTCGGCGGGGAGCCGGGGACGAAGACGTCGACGGGCACGACGCGCGCCGCTCCGGCCCGAGCTGCGTAGCCCTCCCCCACCATCCCGCCGCTCGCCGCGTCGGTCCCCACGGCGACCACGACCTTGGGCTCGGGCATGAGCTCGTAGGTCTGGCGCAGCGGTCCCTCCATGCCTGCCGAGCCGGCGCCGGTCACGAGGAGCAGGTCCGCGTGCTTGGGGCTCGCGGTGAAGAACACCCCCAGGCGCTGGATGTCGTAGACGGGGTTCGTGAGCGCCGACACCTCCCACTCCTCGCTGCCGTCGGAGCCAGCGTCCACGTGGCGGACGTGGACGGAGCGGCGCAGCCCGCGTACCCGTCGGGCAAGGCTCGCCCGTGCGGCCGCCACCTCTTCCTCGTCGCCCTCCCCCGCCGGGACGACGAGCGCGCGCCGGCCGATGCCGGCCGTCTCGAACCCTGGGTCGGCGCGGAAGGTGCCCGGCGCGAGCCGGACGCAGCGGCCGCACAGGATGCACCGGCCCCGGTCGAGCCGGACACCGAGGGGGGCGGATCCGTGGAAGCCGTCGCCGCCGGTGCCGTCGGCCTCCCCGAGGCGGGCGAGCTGGATGGCTCCGGTCGGGCAGGCGCCGGCAGCCGCGGCGAGCGCCCTCGCATCGTCGCCGGGGACGCGCGCGACCTCGATGTGCCCGAGGAAACCGGCCCCGTAGCCGTCCGGACGCCGCGGGTAGCCGCTCGTCACGACACCGTCTCGCAGGCCGCGCGGGACCCACGGCATCAGCACGCCGCTCCTGCGATCGACAGCCCGAAGCTCGCCTCGACGAACGCGACGTCGGTGAAGACGTCCTTCGGGAACGCCGAGGGGTAGGCGGCCAGGTTGTGGAAGGAGGCCGACCGCTGGGTCACATGCGTGAGGCGCCCCCCCTCGGCCTCGACGAGCGAGAGGAGCTCGCCCTGGGGCGCCTCGGCCCAGCCGATCGCCATCCCGCTCACCGAAGGCACGGTGGTCCGCCAGCTGGCGGGGTGGCCGAGCTCGTCGAGCTCGTCGACCGCTTGGCGCACGAGGTGGAAGGCGCCGGCGATCTCTGCAATGCGCACCTGCTGGCGGGCCAGGGCGTCGCCTTCCTCGTGGCGCTCGGCCACTGGGAGGCCGAGCCGCCCGTACGCGCAGTAGGGGCGGCTCGTCCGCACGTCCTCTGCCTGTCCCGAGGCCCGGCCGACCGGGCCGACGACCGCGAACCTGCGTGCCTCGTCTCGGCTCAGCACGCCGGTGCCGCGCAGCCGGTCGACGAACGACGGGGTGTCCATGAGCCGGTCCACGTCGCGGTCGATCGCGTGCTGGATCGCTCCGACTGCCCGCAGCACGTCCGCCGGAGGCAGCCCGAGCGGCCCCGTCACCCCGCCGGGCACGACCACACCGCGCCCGAACCTGCTGCCGCACAGCTGCGCCCGCAGCCGCTGGACGCGCTCTTTGTGGTGCGAGAGCACGGCGTAGGCGACCGCCTGCCCCGCCGCCTCGGTGTGGCGGACCATGGTCTCCAGGTGGTTCGCCACGCGCTCGAGCTCCGCGTGCACGACCCGGACGAGCATGCTCTGGAGCGGCACGTGGACGCCACCGAGCTCCTCGACCGCCGCGCAGAAGGCCATTGCGTGCGCGACCGAGGCGACTCCCTCGACGCGCTCGGCGAGGAGCGCGCCGTCCTCGACGCTCGCGCCGACGAATCGTGATTCCACCCCGCGGTGCTTGTAGAAGATGCGCGTCCGCACGTGCGAGACGTCCTCGCCGGAGGTCTCGATCAGGTACTCCACCGCCTCGAAGACCCCCGAGCGGACCGGCCCGTAGGGCACGGTGAACACGCCTTCCCCGTGGACGTGCGACGGGAGGGGGGCCAAGTCCGGGGTGATCCGGGCCGTCGGGTCGCCGCCCGGCCCGAGCGGCGCGTGGGACCCCGGCGGGACCGGGAGCACGAGCGGGTCGAGGCGCGGGTGGCCGGCAGGCTCGATGCCGAACAGGTCGCGGATCCTCCGCTCGTACCACCCGGCCGCCGGGATCGCCGGCGTGAGCGACGCGTAGCGGCCCTGGTTCGTCCCCACAGCGCCCGTCCCCACAGCGCCCGTCCCCGTCGCGTTCGTCCCCGTCGCGTTCGTCCCCGCGGCGCCCGTCCCCGTCGCGTTCGTCCCCGCGGCGCCCGCCCCCGCGGCGACCGCCCCCGCGGCGACCGCCTCTTGCTCGACGAGCAGCTCGCCGTGGTCGGAGACCACGGCGACAAGGCGGACGCCGTCGCGGCCAGCGGGAAGCGCGAACAGCCCGCAGAAGCGTGCCCCGTCGCGGACGCGCCGCAGCGTGGCGGGGAACGCCGCGGTCCCCGCCGGCGGCTCGGTGCGGGAGCCTGCGACGCGACCGGGAGCGCAGGTCGGGCCCTCGGAGGTCACGGTGACCTCAGCTCGTGCGCCGCGTCGTTCAGCAGCCTACCGAGGTCCACCGGGACGTGGACCCCGAGGAGGAGCAGCCCGGCGATCCCGAGGCCCATGGCCACCGCGATCCACGGGCTCACCTCGCCCTTCGTGACGGCTCCGAGCGAGGAGCCGCTCGAGGCGTCCGCTTTGCTCGTCGCGTCGGCCTCCCCCGCCGTGAGCATGGTCTTCGTCGTGGACCACGACAGGCCGGCGAACGCGATCATGACGAGCACGACGAGGACTGCCGCAACCCCGTAGCGAGCGTCCGAGAGCCCTCCGGAGACGATCAGGAATTCGCTCCGGAACAGGCCGAAGGGGGGCATCGCCGAGAGCGCGAGGACCGCCGCCACGAGCATGGACCCGCTCCAGGGCAGCGCGCCCACCCCGCCTCGAAGCGCCGCCATGTCCTTCGTGCCGAACTTCCGCAGCACCGAGCCGGCGCCGAAGAACGCCGTGCCTTTCGCCGCGGCGTGGGCGAGGACGTGCAGGAGCACGCCGACGAACGCGAGCGTGACCCCGAAGCTCGTCCCGATGGCGAGGATGCCCATGTGCTCGATGCTCGAGTAGGCGAGCATGCGCTTCATGTCCCGCTGGCGGAGCAGGTACAAGGCGGCGAGGAGCAGCGAGGCGAGACCGAGCACCAACAGCACGTTGCGCGGGTAGCCGGAGCCGATCGCCGCAGCGGTGATCTGGTAGTAGCGCAGGATCGCGTAGAAGCAGGTCGCGAGCAGCGCCCCCGACAGCAGTGCGGAGACCGGCGTCGGCGCCTCGGAGTGCGCGTCGGGGAGCCAGGTGTGCATCGGGACGAGGCCCATCTTCGTCCCGAAGCCGAGGACCGACAGCACGAAGGCGAGCCGCATCACGTTCGCCGGGAGCTCGTGGGCACCGGCGAGCATCCTCGTGTACGACGGCGCGTAGCTCGCCCCGAAGACCGAGGTCCCTGCGTCGTACAGCACGATCGTCGCGAGAAGGGCGATGCCGAGCCCCATGGAGGCGATCAGGATGTACTTCCACGCCGCCTCGGTCGCGGCGTCGGTGTCGTCGATCGCGACGAGCAGCGCGGAGACCACGGTCGTCACCTCGACGGCCACCCACAGCAGTGCGAGGTTGCTCACGAGCGGTGCGGCGAGCATCGCCCAGCAGAAGACGTGCAGCCCCGCGTAGAACCGCCGGCCGTAGCGGGTGCCGCGGGCGCCCGCCACCACGTGGAGGTAGCCGGCGGAGAAGATCGCCGTCGTGAGGTAGACGAAGGCCGTCGCAAGGAGGAACACGACGGACAGCGCGTCCACCCGCAGCTCGCCGGAGGCGCTGACGTGGCCGTGCGCGACGACCGCGGGCACGAGCCAGAGCGAGAGCACGAGCGCAGCGGCTCCCGACGCCGGTGCGAGCACCTTGGAGATCCCGACGGGCAGCACGCAGGACGCCGCCGCCACGACGAAGGGGATGGTCAAGAGCGCGACGAGGACCCCGGCCATCTGCGCGCTATCCCCTCAGCCTGTCGAGCTCGTCGGTCGACAAGGTCTGCGAGCGCCCGTGGTGCACGCGCATGAGGATCCCGAAGGTGACCACGGCCACGAGCAGGTCGAAGAGGAACGACACTTCGACG
>JAJYXS010000055.1:14363-18873 GCA_021801615.1 Actinomycetes bacterium | reverse complement strand
TGCCGTCTCAACTGAGGGGACCGACGTGCTGCACGGTCTGCGACCGTCCTGCGCCCGGCGAGAGGTCCGGGTCGGGCCGGATCTCTGCGGAGGCGAGCTCGAGGGTCTGGCCCTTGGGCTCGGGCAGCGCCACGAGCGTGAGGACGATCCCGACGGCCGACACGCCGGCCATCACGCCCATGACGCCGCTGATGCCGACCGCGGCCAGCAGGTGCGGGACGAGCAGGGCGCCGAGGAACGCCCCGAGCTTGCCCGCTGCAGCCGAGATCCCGTCCGCAGTCCCCCTCACCGAGGTCGGGAAGATCTCCGAGGGGTACACGAAGGTCGTCTGGTTGGGACCGAACTCGACGAAGAAGTAGCTGATGGCGAACAGCGGGAGGAAGACGCCCACCGCGCTCGCCCCGTCGGGGAGCAGCCAGATGAGGGCGAAGGCGGCGGTCATCACGGCGAAGCCCTGCCACTGGATGCGCTTCCTCCCGATGCGGTCCATCAGGAACACGGCCAGCCAGTAGCCGGGGAAGGCCGCAGCGGCGAAGATGGCGAGGGAGATCAGCGTGTGGTCGAGCAGGGTGCCCTTGGGCTGGAGCAGCTTCAAGATGAGCGGGCTCGAGACCGAGTTGCCGTAGAAGGCGATGTCCATCAAGAACCAGCTCCCTGCGGTCCCGACAAGGCGCAGGAGGAAGGGCTTCGAGGTGAGCCGAGCCCGCACGCCGCCGCCCTTCCCATTCCCGTTCCCGTTGACGAGCGCCAGGCTCGTGGCGCCCGCTGCGCTCGCGCCGTCTCCCCGGTTTCCCCCGAGCGCGGGCTGCGTACCGGTCACCCAGGCCACGGTGGTCGCCGTGGCCGCCACGTCGCCCTTCACGCTCAGGGTGTAGCGAGGCGACTCTCGGATCCTGCGTCGCAGGTAGACGACCGAGGCGGCAGGGACGGCGCCGAGGCCGAGCATGAGCCGCCAGGCGACGCCCGTGGGCACCCCCGCGCCGAGGAAGATCGAGGCGATGGCGGGGCCGGCCAAGAGCCCGAGGCCCTGCATTGCGAACACCGAGCCGACGAGTCGCCCGCGAGAGCGCCTGCTCGCGTACTCCGAGGTGAGCACGGCCGAGGTCGCGTAGTCCCCCCCCACCCCGTAGCCGACCACGAGGCGGAAGACGAACAGCGAGGTGAAGCTCCACGCGAACGCCGTCAAGATCGCCCCGAGCACGAGGATCGCCACCTCGACGCCGTACATGCGCTTTCTGCCGAGGACGTCCATGAGCTTCCCGAAGCTGAGCGCACCGGCCACCGACGCCAGGAGCGACGCCGAGTTCAGCAAGGAGATCTGGTTCGTGCTCAGGTGGAAGAGCGGCGTGAGCAGCACGGTGACCGTGCCGATGATGAACAGGTCGTAGGCGTCGGTGAAGAACCCCATCCCGGCGGTGACCACCGTGAGCCAGTGCCGGGCACCGACCTCCGCCTCGTCGAGCTGGCGGTACAGCTCGCTCCCCGACGCCCTCTCGTCACTCACAGCCGGTCTCCTCTGCGTCGGGTCGACGCGCGCACGTGATGGCTCCCTCTTCTCGACGGAAGGCATCTTGGCTGGGCAAGTTGACCTGCTCCTGAACTGCTGGTGTCCGCAGCGCGAACTTCGGGTGAACTTCCCGCGAACCGCCGCTGAGCGGGCCGCCGGGTCGTTGCCGATTCCCTCCTCCACCCGATGGCCGAGCTCGTCCCGAGCGGACGCAGATGAGGAGCCGTGGTGTCCGGACGCCCCTCGATGCTTCTCGAGGCCTCGCCCTGCGCTGCTGGCCGGCTCGCTCGAGCTTCGGATCCCCAGGTCAGCGCCAGTTCGCCTGGCGCCTCCGACGCCGGGGAGCGCGCATCGGGGGCGTGGTGCGGTCACCGGGCGGGCTCGGCACGCCCTTCGCGCGGATGCCGGGGTCGCCCCCGCCGGGTCTCGCTGGCGCCGGACCGGGTCGGGAGCTTCCGGTGGTGCCAAGGCCAGCGAGGGAGGCGACGTCGGGCGCAGAGACGCCGGACGGGAGGCCCAGCCTTCGCTGCAGCAGCCCGATCGCGCCGAGGTGCGCGGCGGCGACCAACGACACGACCGTCCCGTCGGCACCTGCTCGTCCGGTACGGCCCGACCGGTGCACGTAGTCGGTGGCGTCGGCAGCGGGGTCGAAGTGGACCACGAGCGGCACCGCGTCCACGTGGATCCCCCGCGCTGCGATGTCGGTCGCGACCAGCACGTCGAGCCGACCGGCGCGGAACGCCGCCAGGGCCCGTTCACGCTGGCGCTGACTGCGGTTGCCGTGGATCGCGGCCGACGCCAGGCCGGAGCGAGCGAGGCGCCCCGAGAGACGGTCCGCGCCGCTCTTGGTCCGGCAGAAGACCATGGCCGGGCCGCCCGCCGCGACCGCTTCGGTCGTGACGGCGACCCGCTCGTGGGCTTCGACGCGCCAGAAGTGATGGGAGACGTCCCCACGATCCGAGTCGGCGAGCTCCACGTCGTGGCGCACCGGGTCGCGCTGGTAGTCGCGGATCAGCTTGTCGACCGGCCCTTCCAAGGTCGCCGAGAACAGCAGCGTCTGGCGCGACGAGCGGGTCCTGTCGATGAGACGGCGGACCGCCGGCAGAAACCCCATGTCGGACATCCGGTCGGCCTCGTCGACGACGACCATGTCCACCTCTGACAGGTCGGCCGAGCCCCGCTCGACCAGATCGGTGAGCCTCCCCGGGCATGCGACGAGCACGTCGACGCCGGCTCGCAGGGAAGCCTGCTGCTTGGCGTACCCGACGCCACCGTAGATCGACGCCACCCTGGCGCCGACGGCCGCCGCGAGAGGAGCGAGGACGTCTTCGATCTGGGCTGCGAGCTCACGGGTGGGGACGAGGACGAGCGCCGACGGATGCCGTCGCTCCCGTGCCCCACCGGGCGCGGCCGTGAGCCGGGACAGGATGGCCAGCCCGAACGCGAGCGTCTTGCCGGCTCCGGTGGGAGCCCTCCCGCACACGTCGCGCCCGGCGAGGCAGTCGGGCAGCGTGACCGCCTGGATGGGGAAGGCGGTCGTGATGCCGCTGCCCTCGAGCGCGCTCGACAGCACGAGGGGAACGCCGAGATCCGCGAAACGGACGGGCGCGAGCGAACGGGGTGATGCGGTCATGAGACTCCAGTCGGTCGAAGCGAAGATGGCCGACTCGATGCGAAGTCTCGTGGGCCCAACCGGCGAACATCGCCGGTCGCCGCAGGCCTGCGCCCCCGGCGTCCCTGTGAGCATAGCCGAATCGCGGCCGGCGTGCCGACGAGCAGGTTCGGGGTAGGATCGGGGTCGCGTATCGTCGACGACACGCCCGGATCCGTCGGCGATGGCACGGAGCACCGCTCGGCGCGAGTGCGCCTGCCGTTTCGATCGTCGGGCATCCAGAGATGGGGGCCAGTGCCCAACAAGCCTGCGCAGATGCCCGAAGAGGACCTTTTCCGCCTCTATTTGCGCGACATCGGCCGCCACCGGCTGCTGACCAAGGAAGACGAGGCCCGCCTGGCCCAGGCGATCGAGGCCGGACGCGCGGCGCGTGCAGAGCTGGGCACCGGCAGCGGGTTCGGCCCCAGCCGCGTCCGCGAGCTTCGTCGGAGGGTCGAGGCGGGAGACCTCGCCGTCGAGGCCTTCGTCAACGCCAATCTGCGCCTCGTGGTCTCGATCGCCAAGCGCTACCAGGGCGCCGATCTTTCGTTGCTCGATCTCGTCCAAGAGGGCAACCTTGGGCTCATCCACGCGGTGGAGAAGTTCGACTGGCGCAAGGGCTTCAAGTTCTCCACCTACGCCACCTGGTGGATCCGCCAGGCGATCGCCCGCGGCATCGCCAACGGTGGCAGAACGATTCGCCTGCCCGTGAACGCCGGTGAGCTCCTCGGCCAGGTCTCCAAGGCCCGCGCCCGTCTCGAAGCCCAGCTCGGTCGGCGACCCAGCGTGAACGAGCTCGCAAGCGACCTCGGCGTGAGCGTGAGCAGGATCGTCGAGATCCTCCGTCATGCGACCACGCCGGCCTCGCTGTCCGAGCCGCTGCGCCACGACGGCGACGGCGACGCAGAGCTCGCCGACCTGGTGGAGGACGCAGGAGCGGTTTCGCCGTTCGAGGCGGCCGCAGCCAGCCTGCTGCCGGACATGGTCACCGCGATGCTGGCCGACCTCGACGAAAAGGAGCAGGAGATCCTCCGGCTCCGCTTCGGCCTCGACCAGGGTGAGCCTCACAGCCTCGAGGAGGTCGGAGCCCGCTTCGATCTCACCCGTGAGCGGATCCGCCAGATCGAAGCTCGGGCCATGTCGAAGCTGCGCCACCCGACCGCCGGTCAAGACCTGCACGAGCTGCTGAGCAGCTGACCGAGACCGACGCCGGCCCGAGGTCTCGGCCTCGTCCGTCCGCGTACCCAGCTGGCCTGATCGGCCAAGGGCCGCCTGCCCCGAGGTCCCGACCGCCGGACCGGTTGCGCGTCGAGCGCGCGACGCGCCGCGCATGCCATCGGCCCCGAGCTGGT
>JAJYXS010000055.1:0-14353 GCA_021801615.1 Actinomycetes bacterium | reverse complement strand
CGGGCCATGTCGAAGCTGCGCCATCCCACCACCGCTCGGGACCTGCACGAGCTGCTGAGCAGCTGACGCAGGCAGGGCGCGGTGAGCAAGGCGCGGCAAGGCGCGGCAAGGCGCGGGCCGCCACAGCCGGTGCACGACGAGCGGCCAGGCCGCGCACGGGAGCCGGCGGGGCTGGTAGAGTCAGGCCACGCCCGCGTACCGCCGGCGTGGCCTGTTCGAGAGCTCCCCGAGTCGGCCTGATCCGAACGGAGCTCGTCATCTTCCACCGCCAGACCGAGCCCTCGCAGGGCTTCCTCCCCCCGGGACAGGTCGTCGACATCCAAACGGAAGGTGTTGCGCGGTCGCAGGTCGCCGTCTCGGGCGGTGCCTCGTGATGGCCAGCTCGGTCGGCAAGCGCCAACGGGAGCAGCACAAGCTGGAACAGGCGAAGGCGAAGGCGGAACGCAAGGCTGCTCGGCGTGCCGTCGGCTCCCAGCCTCCTGTCCTCCCGCCACCTCGAAGCGAAGGAGAGCTCATCGAGGACTTGGCGACGCTCCACCGGGCTCTCGAGGCCGGCGAGGTGCCGGTGGAAGAGTTCGAGCTGCGCCGGGATCGCATCCAGGCCCAGCTCGAACAGCTCTCGTCATGACCGGTCCCGACGTGTGCCCATCGGGGTGCCTCCATGCCTAGGCGCACGCACGCCACGATGCCTCGTCGCCGGTCGGCGGCACCGCCCGAGCGTGTGCGGACCGGGCGCCGGCAGCAGCCGACGACTCGAGAGGTGGACGCCCAGGTCCTGGCACTGCGCGAGGACGGCAGCTCCTACTCGGCGATCGCCCGGCGGCTCGAGCTCGCGCACGCGGTCGACGCCCACCGAAGCTTCGTCCGGGCGCTCGGAGCGCACGAAGGCGCCGAGCGCCAGCGGCTGGTCGAGCACGAAGAAGCCCGGCTCGACCGGCTCGAGCGACGGATCCGTGACAGGGACGCCGCGGAGCCAGAGAAGGTCATCCGACGCTTGCAGGGCGTGGACAAGCTCAGAGAGGCCATCCGCCGGTGACGGCGGGAGGAACCGAAGCCTCCTGCGCGCTCTGCGGTGAGCCCGCGACCGAGATGGTCGAGCCGCCGCGCCGGACGCTGGCTCGGGGCCTGGACCCCGGCGACGCGTCGTACTCGGTCACGGTCATCCTGCCCGACATCCCGCTCTGCGCCGCGCACGCCATCGACGTCCGTCACGGGGAGCTGGTCGTCGGTTGGTGCGATGACGCGCGCTGCCGGACCTACGGCGAGCTCGGCGAGCCCTCGAGCTGCGGAGGCGCCTACGAGAAGCTGGCCCGGGGCAGGCGAACCTGACCTTCGGATCCCCTCGATCGCGAGCCGACGCGTTCGCCAGGGCAACGGAGCGACACACAGCGACAAGAGCAGCACAGCGACAAGAGCAAGAGCAACAGAGAAAGAAAAAAGGAACAGGAACATGGCGACCGGAACGGTGAAGTTCTTCAACAGCGACAAGGGCTTCGGGTTCATCACCCCGACCGGCGGGGGGAAGGATGTCTTCGTGCACTACTCGAACGTGGTGGGCGAAGGGTACAAGAGCCTCGAGGAAGGCCAGCAGGTCGAGTTCGACCTGGCGCAGGGCCGCAAGGGGCCCGAGGCGCAGAACGTGCGGCCTGTCTAGGCCGTCCAGGCCGTCCAGGCCGCGTCGCTACGCCTTGATCCGCACGCCGTTCGGGTCGTAGGGCGGACGCAGGGAAAGCGTCGCTGGGCTGAGGGTGCCGGCGACGTCGATCTCGTACCTGCCGCTCTCGAGGTAGTCCTGCGTGACGAGCCCCCCGTCGCGCCGCCAGACGTACGCGAGGCCGACGCAGGCGCCGAGCGTCTCGCCCCACGCCGCCGAGGTGACCAGCCCGACAGCTGCCCCGTCACGAACCACGAGCTCACCACCCCACATCATCACCTCGGGGTCGTCGAGCACGAAGGACACCAGCTTGCGGCGCACGCCTTCGGCCCGGGCCTTCTCGACGCCCTCGCGGCCGAGGAACGCCACTGGGGACCGGAGCTTGCAGGCGAACAGCAGGCCGGCCTCGGCCGGATTGCGCTCGGGCGTGAGCTCGGAACCGAATGCCCGGTACCCCTTCTCGAGCCGCAGCGAGTTCATCGCGTAGTAGCCGGCCTGGGCGATGCCGAGCTCCCGACCGGCGTCGAGCAGCGACTCGTACACCTCGACGGCCAGCTCGGGGGCGACGTACAGCTCCCACCCCAGCTCGCCGACGTAGGTGATCCTCGTGGCTCGCACCGTGGCGTAGCCCACGTCGATCTCCCGGCTGGTGGAGAACGGAAACGCCTCGTTCGACAGGTCCGCGCGCGACAGCTTGGTCAGCAGTGCCCGGGAGCTGGGCCCCATGACGCCGTACACGGCGAGCGCGGACGTCACGTCCGTCACGGCGACGTGCTGGTCCGCACGGACGTGCCGGGCGATCCAGTCACGGTCGCGTTCGACCGACGCGGAGCTGGTCACCACGAGGTACTCGTCGGGGCTCAGCCTGGTGACCGTCACGTCGGACTCGTAGCCGCCGCGCCCGTTCAGCATGCCGGTGTAGACGACCCGGCCCGGGCAGACGGCCATGTCGGCGGTGCACAGCCACTGCAACAGCTCCTCGGCGTCGCGCCCGCTCACCAGCAGCTTGCCGAAGGAGGTCTGGTCGTAGAGCGCGACGCGCTGGCGCGTCGAGCGCTGCTCGTCCGCCGACCACGGCAGCCAGCTGGGCTTGCCCCAGGTGTACTCGAGCTGCGGATCGCAGCCGGGAGGAGCGAAGAAGTTGGCCCGCTCCCATCCCATCTTCGAGCCGAACGACGCTCCTGCGGCCGCGAGACGGTCGTAGGCGGGCGAACGGCGGAACGGCCGGGCCGTCGTGAGCTCGCGGTTGGGCCAGGGGATCTCGTAGTGAAGACCGAGGACCTCGGCGACACGGTCGTGCAGCCACTGGTTGTTCCCGTTGAACGAGGCGAAGCGGCGGATGTCGACGCCCGTCAGGTCGCTCGTCGGTTCCCCGTTCACGATCCATTCGGCCAGGGCGCGTCCTGCGCCGCCGGCCGAGGCGATCCCGACGGAGTTGAACCCGGCGGCCACGAAGAAGTTCTTCACCTCCGGCGCCTCCCCCAGGACGAACTGGTTGTCCGGGGTGAAGCTCTCGGGTCCGTTGTACATCTTCTTGATGCCGGCACGTCCCAGGGCGGGGATCCGCTGCAGGGCGTTGTCCATCAGGAACGAGAAATGGTCCCAATCCTCGTCGAGGAGCTGGAACTCGAAGGGGAACGGCAGCTCGTCGGGCGCGACCCAGGGCTTGGCCTTCGGCTCGAACCCTCCGACGACGAGGCCGCCGACCTCTTCTTTGAAGTACGTGTAGCCGTCCGGGTCGCGCAGCACCGGCAGGTCCCGATGGACGCCGTCGATCTGCTCGGTGACGACGTAGAAGTGCTCGGCCGAGTGGAGCGGCACGTTCACGCCCGCCAGCGCACCGACCGCCTTCGCCCACTGTCCGGCGCAGTTCACGACGATCTCGGCTTCGACGTCGCCGTGATCGGTCCTGACGCCCGAGACGGCCCCGTGCCGCTGGTCGATCCCGACGACGCGGATGCCCTGCAGGACGAGCGCGCCGCGATCTCGGGCACCCTTGGCAAGGGAGCTGGTCACGTCGACGGGGTTCACGGTCCCGTCGCCGGGCAGCCAGATCGCCCCGAGCAGGTCGCCGGTCTCGAGGATCGGGTACAGCTCCTTCGCCCTGGCTGGGCTGACGAGCTCGCACTCCAGATCGAACGCCTCGGCGACGGCGGCCGAGCGCCGCAGTTGGACCATGCGGTCGGCGGTGCGGGCGACGGTCACCCCGCCGCACCGTCTGAAGCCGGTGCCCAGCCCGGTCTCCTGCTCCAGCTCGCCGTACAACCGGGCGGAGTACTGGATGAGCCGAGTGAGGCTCTCGGTCGCACGCAGCTGGCCGACCAGCCCGGCCGCGTGCCAGGTGGTCCCGCAGGACAGCCGTCCCTGCTCCAAAAGGAGGAGGTCTGCGTAGCCGAGCTTCGCCAGGTGATAGGCGACGCTCGTGCCGACGATGCCTCCTCCGACGACCACCACCCTGGCACGGCTGGGAAGAGGCCCGCTCATGCTCGGCCCGAAGAGACGATCCTCGCCCGCGCTCGCCTCATCGTGACAGTGTCCCTCCGTCTGGCCGCAGCGTGCACCACCATTCGGCCAATCGCCGCCATAGTCGGCCAGCGGACGCTATCGGCGGCATAGGCGATCGCCACTGGTCGGCGGCGGACCGCTCGGCGATACTCGCACCCGGGCGGCGCAGGACTGCCAGAGGCATGAACGCCGCGCTCGAACCAAGGAGGTGCCGCCGTGGACGTCGAAGAACCGCTGGTCCTGCTGAACCCGGGGCCTGCCTGCACCTCCGAGCGGGTGCGCGCCGCGCTGGGGCGTGGCGACATGTGCCACCGCGAGCCGGAATTCTCCGAGCTCCTCGCTTCGATCCGAGACGGGCTCGTCCGCTCGCTCGGGGTGGCGAGCACCCACGAGGCCGTGGTGCTCACCGGCTCGGGGACCGCATCCCTCGAGATGGCGACGATCAGCTCGGTGCGCGCGGGCCGCAAGATGCTCGTCGTCGTGAACGGTGTCTACGGCGAGCGCATCGCCCGGATCGCGCGGACCCACGGCATCGAGGTGGTCGAGGTGCGTTCACCCAACACGGTGCCGGCCGACCCCGCCGAGGTGGTGGCCGTGCTCGACCGCCACGCCGACGTCGACGCGGTCGCGTGCGTGGAGCACGAGACCTCGACGGGGCTCTTGAACCCTGTGGCGGAGATCGGCCGTGCGCTCGCCTCGCGCCCCGTCGTGTTCTGCGTCGACGCGATCAGCTCGATGGCCTGCGAGGAGCAGGAGCTCGCCGGGATCGGCGGAGACTTCATCGCGGGGACCGCGAACAAAGGGCTCCACGGTCTGCCGGGCATCTCCTTCGTCCTCGTCTCCGCCGAAGGCATCGAACGGCTCCGCCAGGTGCCCGAACGCAGCCTCTACTTGAACGCCGCGACCTACCTCGACGGCCAGCGCAAGGGTGACGTGCCCTTCACCCCGGCGGTGCAGGTGTGCTATGCGCTCGACGAGGCGATCAAGGAGCTCGAGGAGGAAGGCGGCCACAAGAAGCGCGCGGAGGACTACCGTGAGCGCGCGGAGCTCGTCCGCAAGGGCTACGACGCCCTCGGGCTCGAGATCCTCGTCGAGGAGCCCTACCGCGCGAACTGTGTCACCGCGCTCAAGCTGCCCAATGGGATCGACTACACGACCCTCCACGACCGGCTGCGGGCCCGGGGGTTCGTCATCTACGCCGGCCAAGGCAACCTGTCCTCGGAGATCTTCCGGGTCGCCACGATGGGGCATCTGTCGCTCGCCCAGCTGTCGCGCTTCGTGGACGCCTTGGGAGACGCCCTACGGGAGCGCTGAGATCGCGGGCACGGACGGTCCGGCCACCCCGTTGCCGCAGCACCGCCACGGGTACGATTGGCCATGACCTCGGGGGTCGACATCAACTACTACCGCCTCTGGGTCTTCAAGACCGTCGCGGAGTCCGGCGGCTTCTCCGCCGCGGCCGAGCGGCTCTTCATGAGCCAGCCGTCCGTCTCGACCCATGTCCGACGCCTCGAGGCGTCGCTGCAGGTCCGCCTCTTCGACCGCTCCGGCGCGCACATCCGCCTCACCGAGGAGGGCGCGGTGCTGCTCCAGTACGTGACGCGGCTGTTCGTCCTCGCCGACGAGGCCATCCGGGCGGTCCGCCAGGTCTCGGAGCTCGAGATCGGACGGCTCACGATCGGCGGCACCACGACGGTCGGCACCTACCTCGTCCCGGCGCTCCTCGCCTCGCTCCACCGCACCTACCCCGGCATCGCCTACGACATCGTCATCGGCAACGCCGCCCAGATCTCGAGAGAGCTGGTCGCGGGCAACCTCGGGCTCGCGCTCGTCGCAGGGGACCTCGACGCGACCCAGCTCGCCTGCGAGGTCATCTTGAAGGAGCGAGTGCTCCTCGTGGCGCACCCGCACCACCCGCTCGTCGGGCGGCATCTCGACCCGGAGGACCTGCGTGGCGAGCGCTTCTTGCAGCGCGAGCGCGGCTCGGGCACCCGTGCCCTCCAGGAGGCCACCCTCTTGCAGTGGGGACTGCGCGACGTGGCTACCTCGGAGGTGTGGGGGCCCGAGACGTGCAAGCACGCAGCAGCCGAAGGGCTCGGCATCACCTTGGTCTCCGAAGAGGCGGTGAGCAGGGAGATCCAGCTCGGGTTGCTCGCGGTCCTCGACGTGGAGCCGATGCCGCCGGTAAGGCCGGTCGCCCTCGCCTACCGCAAGGACCGGCTGCTGTCTCCCGCCGAGCGCGCATTCGCGACCCTCGCCCGCGCGGTCAGCGATTGGCCGCGGGGAGACCTGGACGGGAACGCCTCGATCCTGCCGAGCTGAGCGCTCGCGCCGCGACCTTCGGGCAGTCGCTCAAGCGTCAAAGAGCGCGGCATCGAAGCGCTCCGCCAACGCGACGCAGCTCGCGTCGTCGTGGGCGAGCGACAGGTAGAGCTTGGTCCCCATCGGGTTCACGAAGACGCCACGGTCGAGCAGCCCGAGCATCGTGCGCCGGGAGCGGGCGCGGTCCGCGTGCAGCATGGAGCGGTAGCCGACGACCGGCTCTTTGGTGAAGACCACCTGCGCGAGCGGCCCGTCTCCGATGACCTGCGCGTCCACTCTGCGGGAGTGCAGCACCGAGCGAAGCTGGGCGCGCAGGACGACCCCCAGATGGTCGAGGTGCGCGTACGTCGCAGGGTCCTGGTAGAGGTCGAGCGCGGCGAGGGCGGCCGCGGCAGAGACCGGGTTGCCTCCGAGCGTGGACGCGCTCCAGACGTAGTCGGGACGGCCCAGCCGGTCCTCCCGGAGGTGGTCCATCACCTCGCCCGACCCTCCGAACGCGCCGATCGGCAGGCCGCCGCCGAGCGCCTTACCGTAGGCGACCAGGTCCGGGGCGACGCCGTAGCGCTCCGCCGCGCCGCCGAGCGCCAGGCGGAAGCCGGTCACGACCTCGTCGAACACGAGCAGCGCTCCGACCCGCCTCGTGAGCGCCCGCAACCCTTCCAAGAACCCCGGCACGGGCGGAATGCAGCGCTGCAGCGGCTCGACGAGCACCGCTGCGATGCGGGCGGCGTCGCGCTCGACGATCCGTGAAGTCGCGTCGAGGTCGTTGAACGGCGCGACCAGGACCGTGCCCTCCACCGCCTCCTGGACGCCCGCGCTCGTCGCCACCGGACGCGGGAGGTCGACCGAGCCGTCGGGGAACAGGCTCGTGACCCCGACGTCGCTCGACCCGTGGTACGCGCCTTCGAATTTGACCACGACCGGGCGCCCGGTGTGGGCGCGCGCGAGCCGGACGCAGTACATCGTGGCCTCCGATCCCGACGCGCAGAACCTCAGCCGCTCGCACCAGGGGAGGAGGCGCTGGAGGGTCTCGGCCAGGGCGAGCGACCGCTCGGAGACGCAGGCGAAATTCGTGCCGCTGGGTAGCTGTTCGGCGACCGCCCGCACGACGGCGGGATGCGCATGGCCGGGCAGGACCGACCCCCAGCCCATGGAGAAGTCGAGGAGCTCGCGCCCTGTGGCGTCCCACACTCTGCTCCCTGTCCCGCGGGCGAGCACGACCACGCGCTCGGCGGGGAAGTCGAACTCCCCGTTCGATCCGGCGGGGTGCACGGCGAGGGCGCGCGCTGACGGGCGCGCCGTCGCCTGGGTCACGACGCGGCGATCGGCGTCGAACCGTTCGGGTGCGGGAGCGTCCGCTCCGGCGGGCCGTCGTAGAAGTCGGGCCCCTGCATCGCGAGCGACAGCGGCTGGACCATCGCCGCGCCTGCAGAGGCGCGCCAGCCGACCTCGCGGGTCGACTCCTCGATCATGTGCGCGCACAGCGACGCGGTTCGCGCCACGAGGAAGAGGGCCTTGATCTGCACCGGCTCGAACCCCATGTCGAGACCGATGCAGCCCATCGCGCCCGGACCGTTCAGGTAGAGGCGGCGTCCGAAGACTCCCTCGGTCGCGTCCTCCATCGCGCGCGCGACGGCCACGTAGTCGCCGGCGATGTCCAGCTCCTCGGCGAGGCCGAGCAGGCGGGCGGTCCTCGGATCGCGAATGTGCTGAGGGTGGTGGAACCCCGGCATCGACTCTCGCCGGGCCCGCATCTCCGCCACCGTGCGTCGCGCGGCCTCGGCCACGTCGACGTGCTCGGCGGCGGCGCGCTCTGCGACCCCGAGGAACATCTGCGCAGGACGGTCGGCGGTGCCGTGGAGCCGCCCGATCGCGGCCATGCCCGCGGCGACGGCCGCGCTCAGCTCCGCGCCGCCCGAGGTCGCGAAGCGCACGGTCGCCGACGACGGCGACATCGCGTGCTCTGCGAGGCTCACCATCATGGCGTTGGTCATCGCGGCGTGCGCGGGGCTCGGGAGCTCTGCGCGCAAGATGAGGTAGGTCATCGAGCCGAAGTCGATGTTGCCGGTCAGCTCGTTCACGTCGTAGCCGCGGACCACGATCCGGTCGCGGGTCTTGTAGGCGATGCCGGTCCGCCAGCGGAACGGCTGTGGCTCGTGGGGCTCCGACTTCTCCGTCGTCGAGCTCGCGTTGGTCACGTTCTCCTCCTTGTCATGTCAGCGCTTCTCGCTCACGTCATGTCAGCGCTTCTCGCTCACGTCATGTCACGCCTTCTCGGTCATGCCGGCAGCCTCCGGGAAGTACCGCCGGTCGGGATCGAGGACCTCCCGCAGCAGGTCCAGCTGGCTCGCAGGCGGCTGGGAGACCACTGCGACGTCCTCGGGCACCACCGGCACGAACTGCATCCGATCGAGCACGTCGTCGACGGACACGCCCGGCATCAGCGCCGCCAGCCGGAGCCGGCCCTCGTCGTCGTCGCCTTCGAGCACGCAAAGGTCGGTGAGCACGGTCACCGACATCGGCGGCAGGCCCGCAGCCCGCCGGGCTCCGGGACCGCTCAGGAACCCCGGGCTCGTCACGAAGTCGCAGCGGGCGGGGAAACGGCGCCGTTCGTGGGACATCAGCACCACGAGCCGACGGCAGCTCGACGCGATGTCGTTCGCGCCGCCGCTGCCGGGGAGCCGGCGCCGCTTGCCGTCGTCGCCCTCCACCCAGGTCGAATTGATGTTGGCCCGCTCGTCCACCTGCGCGCCGCCGAGGAAGCCGACGTCCACGAGCCCGCGCTGGACGAAGCCGCCCAGGACCTCGAGCAGCGAACCCAGCCGGCTGGGCGCGTGCATGAGGCGCGGGTCCACCACCGACATCGGGGTCGGCAGCACCGTCGGGAAGACGACGCCGCTCTCGATGATGAGCTGGACCCTCGGAGCGTGGGTCCGCTGGGCGACCAGCGCCGCCAGCAGGGGGAGCCCGGTGCCGACGATGACGCACTCTCCGTCGTGGACGCGCCGGGCCGCCTCGAAGACGAGGAGCTCGCGGTTCGTGGCCGGCTCGCTCACAGCATCGTCTCCATCGTGATCGTCTCCATCGTGATCGTCTCCATCGTCGAGACGAGCTCGGCGCGCACCGTCCCTGCCGGGTCGCGACGAGCGAGGAACCCGTCGAAATCGGCGACCGCCCGCACGTGCTCGTCGAGCCAGCGCCGGACGTCGGCGTCACCGGCGCGTGCCACCGACTGGTACTCGACGATGTCGTCCTCGCTGAAGTCGTAGCGTCGGTAGACGGAGGTCGGGAACGCGCCGAAGGGCTGGACGACGACCGCGCCGACATAGGCCGAGGGGAGCGAGACCTGCTCGGGCCGCCGGGACACCTCGTGGTCCTCCACCAGCTCCTCGCAGGTGACGATCGTCACCGCGGAGGCCTTCGCCATCTCGATCTCGTGGCTCGTCACCCCCTCGATGATCACGTTGCCCCGCGCGTCGGCGGCGTGGACGTGCAGGAGCGACACGTCGGGCCGAGCCTTGCGCAGGAGCACCACCGGCTGTCCCGCCCAGGGGTCGACCGCTGCCGCCATGCTGCCTCTCGGGGTCCCGTCGGCCGGCGGCGCCATGTCGCTGCCCAGCAGGCTGAGCGTCGGGATGAACGGCAGTCCGAGGGACCCGGCCAGGAACCGCGTCACCATCGTGAGGTGGCTGTGGTCCTCGACGACGATCTCGCCGCGCTCGACGGCCCGGCGCCAGGCGAACAGGGTGCCGTACCGCTCGAGGTTGCCGCTCCCCTGCTCGGTACGGACCACGAGGCCCGCGGCGACGAGCATGTCGGCGGGCAGCGAGAGGTTGCAGCCCATGAGGACCAGCCCCCCGACCCCCTGGCGCACGATCTCGTGGACGAGCGCCATGGGGCAGCGGTTGATGTTCTGGCCTCCCATGCCGACGATCGATCCCGGCAGGACGAACCGGCGCACGGCCTCGGCCGCGGACATCACCTTGTCGTCGTTGGACGCAGAGCCGCACTTCTCGTCGGCCCCAGAGGACGCAGCGGATGCAGCGGCCGCAGCGGCCGCAGCGGCGAAGGACGCGGCCGTTCCCCCTGCGCCGCGTGTGCCGTCGAGGCGCGCGGTTCCGTCGAGGCGAGTGGTGCCGTCTAGTACGTCACGCATGCCGACTTCCAGTCCGTGTAGAAGTCCCAGACCTGCGGGGCGATCTCGGGCGGTCCGTACGCAGAGGCCTTCACACCCCCGTGGGGCATGTGCGAATAGGAGCCGACTCCCGGGCGGTTCACGTGCAGCATGCCGGCCTCGAGACGTCCGAGCGCCTCGAAGGCGCGGGAGGGGTCCTGGGTGAAGACGGCGGCAGCCATGCCGTAGCGAACGCCGTTGGCCACCGAGATCGCCTCCTCGAAGCCGTCGACGGAGATCACCGACAGCACGGGCCCGAACACCTCCTCTTGGGCGATGGTCGAGCCGGGCGCCACGTCGACGAGGACGGTCGGGGTCATGTAGTAGCCCTCGGGCAGGTCGCCGGTCGCGCGCCCGCCGCCGACGACGACCCGGGCACCTTCCCTCTGCGCCTCGGACACCGCCGCGAGGCACGCCTCCAGCCGTTGCGCGTTCACCACCGGCCCCACGTCGGAGGAAGGATCGGTCCCCGGGCCGACGCGATAGGCCCCGACGGTCGCTGCGACCTTCTCCACCAGCTCATCGCGGACGCGGCGGTCCACCACGAGACGGCTCGTCGCGCTGCATCGCTGTCCGGCCTGCCCGAACGCCCCGAAGACGATCGCGCGCGCCGCGGCGTCGAGGTCCGCGTCGGCGAGCACCACGAGCGCGTTCTTGCCGCCGAGCTCGAGCTGGGTGCGCAACAGCCTTGGCGCACCCGCGACGTGGATCGCAGTGCCGACCTGCAAAGACCCGGTGAACGAGATCCCCGCGACGCGCGCGTCCCGAACGAGCTCCTCTCCCGGGACCCTGTCGCCCTGGACGAGGTTCAGGACTCCCGGAGGCACTCCGGCGTCGGCGAACGCCTCCACGAGCAGCGCGGCGGTGAGGGGGGTGAACGGGGACGGCTTCAAGACGGCGGTGCACCCCGACAAGAGCGCGGGCGCGACCTTCCAAAGCGGGATGGCGATCGGGAAGTTCCACGGCGTGATCAGGCCGACGACCCCGATCGGCGTGCGGAAGGTGAACGAGAACGTGCGCGCCTCCTCTGCCGGCGTCGTGACGCCGTTCAGGCGACGCCCCTCGCCTGCGGTGAACGTGAGGATCGACAGCGCCCGGCTGACCTCGGCCCTGGCCTCGCGCAGCAGCTTCCCCTGCTCTCGGGTGATCGCCGCGGCGAGCTCCTCGGAGCGCTCGCGGATCACTTCGCCGGCGCGCTGGAGCAGTTCCCCGCGCGCGACCGGGGTGAGGTCGCGCCATGCCGGCGCGGCCGCGACGGCGGCCTCGACGGCGTCGGTGACGTCCTCTGCTCCTGAGTCGGCGAAATGCCCGACGACGTCTGCGACGTCTGCGGGATTGAGGTTCGGCCGCGTGGCGCCCGACGCCGAAGGCCGCCACTCACCGGCGATGAAGTTGCACTCGCGCCGTGCCTCGTCTGTCATCTCACGTCCACCTTCACGTCGGCCACCTCACGTCAACCTTGCTCCAGCGCGCGTCGCTGGACAACCCGAACTTGTCGATGGCCGCCATTTACGACTCGCGCTCCACGCTCTGGCGCTTCGGATCTGCAAGCTCGCGTTGCCGCCCGCCCGCTGCGAGCTCGGGGCTTCGGCCGGTCGCCCTCTTTTGTCACCGCACGACGGCCCGGGTCCGCACGCGCAGGCTGAGGACGAGCACGACGAGGGCCGTGGCGAGCAGCACGACCGAGAGCTCCGCGGCGCCGAGGTAGTAGCCGCGCTCGGCGAGGCTGTAGATGTTCACGGGCATCGTCTGCCAGGTCGGCGGGTACACCATCGACGTCGCGCCCAGCTCGCCGATGGACAGCGCGAAGCACAACGCGGCGCCGGCCATGACGCTCGGCAGCACGAGCGGCAGGGTCACTCTCGTCAGGACACGAGCCGGGCTCGCCCCGAGGTTCCCGGCCACCTGCTCGTAGGCGGGGTCGAGCTGGGCCAGGCCCGCGGAGATGGCGCTGTACGCGAACGGCGTGATGATCACGGTGTGGGCGATGATCACGAGCACCGCCTGGCCGTCGAGCACCACCGGCGGCTCGCTGTAGGCCACGAGCAGGCTCAGTCCGATCACGACCGAGGGCACGGCGATCGGCATGAAGTACACGACGTCGAGCGATCGGCGCACTCCGCGACCGAACCTGCGAGCGACCAGGGCGGCCCAGCCGCCGAAGACGTTGGCGGCCACCGTGGCGGAGAACGCCGTGACGAGGCTGACGACGAGGGCACCGGTCACGTCGGCTGTGGGATGCACGTAATTCTGCACGCCCATGTCGGAGGGCAGCACCCCGTTCCACTGTCCGGCGAAGCTCGCGACGACGATCACCACGAAGGGGAGGACGAACACGAGGAGGATCACCGCGAGGGTGACCACCCGGATGGCTCGCTGCCAGCGTCTAGACCAGACGAGCACGGACCACCTTCCCGGTCAGCGAGCGGTAGATCGCGTAGAGGCCGAACGACAGCACTGCGTTCACCAGCGCGATCGCGGCCGCCGTCGGCAGGTTGATCTGGAGGATCGCATAGCTGTAGATGAGCAGAGGGAGCGTGGTGACGCTCTTGGCCCCGAGAAAGAGATTGATCCCGAACTCGTTCACGGTGAGCACGAGCGCGAGGCTTCCGCCAGCGAGGAGGCTCGGGACGCCGTAGGGGAGCACGACGCGGGCGACGACTCGCCACGGTCTTGCTCCGAGGTTCGCGGCTGCCTCGATCAGGTGCTCGTCCATCTGGGAGAACGCCGCGAGCATCGGGCGCATCACGAACGGCGTGTAGTAGACGATCTCCGCGCACACCGAGCCCACCGGAGAGTAGAGGAAGCCGATCGGCGGTTGTGACAGGCCGAAGAGGTGCTCGAGGCCCACGTTCACCGCGCCGGTCGAGCCGTACAAGAAGATGAAGGCGAGGACGATCAGGAACGAGGGGAACGCGATCACCACGTCCACCAGCCGGCCGATGATGCCGCCGCCTCGGAACGCCATGAACGAGAGCGAGAGCGAGAGCAGGAGGCCGAGCACGACGCAGCCGACGGTCGCGCTGCCCGCGATCTCCACCGTCGTGACGAGCGAGTGCAGGAAGATCGCCGAGCGCGCGAGCCCCTGGTACTGGCTGAGGGTCCATCCGGTTCCTGTGGAAGGCGACAACGATCGCCGAGCGAGCAACACGATCGGGTAGACGAACGACAAGCCGAGCACGACGAGCGGCGGCGCGATCGAGGCGACGGACCGCAGCAGGCGGGCTCCCCGACTGCGCGTCTTTACAGATGGTGCCGGGCGCTGCGGTGCAGGCGCGGCGACGTCGGGGGTCGCGACGAGCTGAGTCACCGCCTCACGAGCCCGTTCCCGACGTCACTCGGGATCGAGGAGCACGGCTGCGTCCACGCTGAAGCCGATGTCGGCCGTGTCCCCGACGGCCGGGCACGGTGCGTGGGCTTGGACGTCGACCTTCACCGACTGGTCCCCGACGGCGACCACGACGTGGAGCGTCGGCCCGCGCCAGGAGACCTCCCGGACCGTGCCCGAGACGTGGTTCTGCGCGCCAGGACGATCGAAGTGCAGGTGAGCGGGACGCAGGCACAAAAGGCCGGTTCCCGGCCGGGGACGCTCGTGCGCGATCGCGACGATCTCGGCCGCACCCAACCGCACGCGCACGCGTGTCGCGGCGAACGTCTCGGGCAGCGCTTGGACCTCGAGGAGGTTCGTCACGCCGACG
>JAJYXS010000005.1 GCA_021801615.1 Actinomycetes bacterium | reverse complement strand
CTGGGGCCAGTTGCGATGGTGCTGTCGCTTCACCGGGAAGCTCGACATCTTGCGCTTCACGACCCGGGGGTTGGAGCGCAGGCGGGCGGGCACCCGCTCGAAGAGGATCTCCTCGGCCGCCTGGGCACGCGCGGCGTCAAGGGCCTGAGGGGGGAAAACCCGGGTAGGAGGCCGTCGACCGGCGCCCTACCCGGAGGGTGCGGGTGAAGCTGAGGCGGTCGGGATCCTCGTCGGCGTCGAGGGCGACGGTGTTGTTTTAGGGCTAGAGTCGGGGCTCGGTTCGGAGGCGCGGCGTGACTGCACTGTTCGAGCGAGAGGGCGCGCTGGCCGCGATCGACACGGCCCTCCGGCGCGCGAGCGAGGGCGGGTCCGGCGTGTTGGCACTCGTCGGTGAGGCAGGGCTCGGCAAGACGACGCTCCTTGATCGGTGCCTCGAGGGTGGGCGCTCTCTTCGCACGGCGCACGTCGTGTGCTCGGAGATCGAAGGCTCGATCCCTTTTGCCGTGCTCGACCGTTTGCTCGACCGGGCCGGCGTGGCAATCGCTCCGCGGAGGGACCACGAGGGGGGCAAACTGAGCCACCACCCAGGCGACGCCCGCGTCCGACGCTACGAGCAGCTGCTCGACTGGCTTGACAACGGCGTCGACGGCCCCCTGCTTCTGGCCGTCGACGACCTCCACTGGGCTGACCCCGACTCGATCGAGCTGCTCTGCCTCATCTGCCGGCGGCTCGAGCGCGCGCCCGTCACGGTCATCGTCACCACGCGCCTTTTCCCCCGCATGGCCGTCGAGCAGGCAATGCTGCTCGCGTACGACGGCATCGCCCAGGTGGAACGGCTCCCACCCCTCTCGGACCCTGCTGGCGCCGCGCTGCTCGCGCAGCACCTCGGCCAGGCTCCCGACGACGACCAGGCGCAAGCTGCGAGCCGTGCTGCGGCAGGCAACCCTCTTCTGCTCGTCGAGTACGCGAAGGCGCTGGCACGCGGTGAGGACCTGACTGCCGCCTCGGCCCGCGGCGTCGGCATCTTCCTCCCGCGCTTTGCCGGGGTCGGCGCCGCCGTGCTGCAGTGGGCACGGGCGGCGAGCGTGCTCGGCACGAGGTTTCGGCCCATGCTCGTCTCTGAGCTTGCCGAGCAGTCCGGCCGGGAGGCCGCGGCATCCCTGGAGCATCTCTGCGAGGCGGGCTTGGTGCGCTCGTCCGGCGACGGGAAGGCGGAGTTCGTGCACCCGCTCGTCCGCGAGGCGCTCTACGAGGACCTGTCGCCCCTCGTCCGCCAGGGGCTGCACGCCAGTGCCTTCCGGCTGCTGCGCGAGCGGGGCGCCGGAGCGGAGGAGCTGCTGTCCCATGCCTTGTCGGCCGACCTGAGCGGCGACGCGTCGGCGTCGAGCATGCTCGCGGCTGCAGGAGGAAGGGCACTCGCCGCCGGCGCCGTGGCCACCGCAGCACAGCACCTGGCGCGCGCAGTCGAGATCTCGTCGGGCACGGCCCCGCCGGGCGTGCGCCTGCAGCTCTCGCAGGCGTGGTTGGCGACGGGCAACCTCGCCGCGGCGGAGGACGCCATCCGCGAGACGCTCCGCATCGAGGATCTCCCGGTGATCGACCGGGTACGCTCGCTGCGCCTGCTCGCGCAGGCACAGCTCGCCTCGGCCAAGGTCGCCGAAGCCAAGCGCACTTCAGCCAGCGCCAGCACGCTCGCGGCTGGGCTCAACCGTGACCTCGCGGTCGAGATCCGGCTCGACTCGGCCTACATCGACTGGCTATTCGAAGGCATCCACGAGGCGCGGCGGTCCATCGCCGGCCTCGGCGAGGGCGCTGGCGGCACCATCGGTGAGGCGGCACGGGTAGCCGACGCCCACCTCGCCGTCATCGGTGGCGACGCCACCGCCATCGAGCAGGTCGCGACCTCCGCCGCAGTCGAGATGTCGGCCACCGGCCAGCCGGTGCGCACGCCCTGGCAGTGGGACATCCTCTTCAGCTGGGCCAACATCGCCAAGATCCTCGAACGCTTCGACGAGAGCGAGCGTTGCTTCGAGCAGCTCGACAACACGGCGAGGTCCCAAGGCGCCTCCGTCACCTTGCAGACTCTCGCCGTCAACCACGCCGACACTCTGTGGCGGATCGGCAAGCTCGGCCAGGCCAAGGCGCTCCTGCTGCGGGCGGCCGAGCTCGTCGCCCTGGTCCCGAGCATCGCCCCGTTCAGCTACGTCGGGCTGGCACATGTCGAGCACGAGCTCGGCAACGACGAGGGGAGTGCTCGCTGGGCGGCCAAGGTCGAAGAGCTCCTCACGTCCGCGATCGAGTCCCCCTATCTGGGTCTGTGGCTGCGCCTGCTTGAGTGTCGGCGCTTCCTCGCCGCTGGCGAAGCCCCGCGCGCTGCCCGGGCCGCGGACGCGGCGGGCGAGCTCTCCGAGCGCTACGGCATCCTCGAGCCGTGCGTCGTCCCCTGGCATGCGAGCGCGATCGATGCCTACCTCGCCGCTGGAGAACTCGAGCGGGCCGAGGGGCTCTCGCTGCGGCTGAGCGAGCTAGGCCGGCTGCTGCCCTGCCGTGCGCCGCGCGCGACGGCGCGTGCCGGCCTCGCCACCATCGCCTGGCTGCGCGGACAGGACAAGGAAGCGTATGAAGGCTTCCAGGAGGCGCTCGAGCATCACCGCGAGCTGCCGATGCCTCTCGCCGAGGCGGAGACCCTCCTCGCCTTCGGCCGCTTCTGCCGTCGCAGTGGTCGCAGGAGCGAGGCACGGGCACTGCTAGGGCGCGCCCTCGAGCTCGTCGGGCCGATCGGCGCACGCCGCATCGGCCAGCTCGTCGAGCACGAGCTGGTGCTGGCAGGCGGCCGCCGTCGTGGGGCTGGCCGCAGCGGCGAGCTCACCCGCCAGGAGCGCCGGGTCGCCGAGCTGGCTGCCAAGGGCCTCACGAGCCCGGCGATCGCCCGCGAGCTGTTCATCTCAGCCAAGACGGTCGACCACCACCTCTCGCACATCTACGCCAAGCTCGGGATCGCCTCTCGCCGAGAGCTGATGCGGGCCTGGCCGTGCTGAACCGCGATGGGCTGGCTTCCCGGTGCTGGGGCTTCGGAAGCTTCGGCCTGCTCAGCTGCCATCGGTCCCAAGCGCTGGGCTCGGTGCCACAGGGTTCGCCGAACCCGGTGGGCTTGCGGCACCGGGATCAGTCACACCGCGACCTGTGATGCCCCCCACGTGACCTTCGGATCGGTCGTCTTCGTCTTCGCCGCCCTCGACGAGGCTTCCGTGTGTTTCTTCATGTTGGGTGAGCAAGTCGATGAGCCGCTCGATCTCTGCTTCGGTGCCGTCCGTCCCCCGACCGGTGCGCGAGGCAAGCACCGCACGTCCGAGGCTACGAAGCATGTCGTCGGCGCGCTTTCTCGCTTGAGCTTCGGCAAGCCGGCTCTGGCCGGCCTTGCCGGCCTCCTGAGCCGCCTGGGCGAGCTGGGCGGCTTGTGACTTGACCCTGTCGAACAGCGGCACTTTCGACCCTCCAATGCGACCCGTCCCTAGCGCAACGCACAGCGGCGCGTCCTCGAACAACGGCCGCTCCTGGAGTGGACCGTTAGTGGCATCCGCCCGCCGAAGGAAGCCTACAGATCGCTGGTCTTCCCGCGCATCGGGAATGTCACCTAGGGCTACCCCCATACCGGGTCGCCGTCAGGCCCCACCACCTCAGGAGACGCCGTCCCGCTCGACCTCAGGCGCGCCGGAAATGGGCAGGCTCCCCGATGCCGGGGCCATCGCCGCCTACGTAGGGTCGTTCGAGCGCCGCAAGTTGGCGAAAGGGACAGGAAATGGAACGCAACATGCTTACCAGGCTCGAGTACTGGACGGCCGGTATGGCGTTCGCGCTGGCGATCGACCTGCTGGCCTTGCCGTGGGTCGACGTCTCGATCGGACCCTACTCGTACTCGAGCTCCGGCATAGGGAGCCCGGACGGATTTCTCGGGGTGCTGGCGCTGCTCTTTGCGCTCGCCATCAGCGTTGATGTGCTGCTCGCGGGTTTCGCCCCAGGAGTGCGCCTCACCCGGCTCGAGACCTTCGGGCGCGGGCGCGCCCCACTCCTCGGCGCCATCGCTTCCGGCTCGCTCGTCGTGCTGAAGCTGCTCCTGCACCTCCACCCGAGCTACCTCGGCGCAGGCTGCTGGATCGCGCTCGCGCTCGCGGCCGGCCTCGTTGTCTCGAGCGCCCGTCTGCTCGGGCAGCCTGAAGCGGCCGCTCCACACCAGACGAGGACGGATCCCGAGACGACGCCAGCGCCCCCGTCGGCTCCCGGCACGAGCCCCTGAGGGCTGGCCACCGGAGGAGCGTAGGCGCTCAGTGCCCGCGGCAGCATCGCGAGCATCTCGCTGGGAAGACGGACGGGGCGTCTTAGGTGGGCCACGGTCAGGAGCGGGTGGGGCGCCTCGGGCCAAGGCGACACGAGAATCGGCCATGTATCGAGGAGGGAGAAGAGATGAGCCAGCGGGTCGGCAACCGCATCGTTCGTATCTGGGCCATGGGAGTGCTTACCGCGGCGGGTGTCGTCGCCTCCAGCGCCACTACGCCGCTGGTCGGTGCCACGCAGACCCCGAAGCGCCAAATCAGCTGCTCCTGGCCGGTATCGAGTGGGCAGATCGACGCTGCGCTCGGTGTCAGCGTAACGAACGCCAAGCCCATGCAGATGACCGAGCCGGTGCCCGGAGGCACCGCCAGCTGGACGATGTGCGCCTACTTCGCCGACGGCGGCACGAAGGCCGGGGCGATCCGCGACGTCGTCATCGAGTACTTCAGCGGCGTTGGGACCCAACAGGTGTTCACGGCCATCGAGCGCGGCTTTGCCAAGTCGAAGCACATCCAACACGTAACCGCGGTGCCCGGCATCGGATCCGAAGCTTTCTACGCGGTCGCCTCGCAGCAGACGTACCTGTTCGCGCACGTGGGCACCACCATGTTCATCGTGTTCGCGCTGCGCCCAACGTCGAAGGTCATCGGTCTTGGCCGGATCATCGCCCGCGCCCTGTAGACCTGTGGCTTCGTGGCGCTGACCGCCACCTTCGAGCGGCGGGCCTACTCCTTGTGGGCTCCCAGGGGTTGCCCAACCACGGGACCACCACCGCACAGTGCACCTCCAGCGACGCCAGCTGACGACGAAGCCCGTACCCGGGCGGGTGTTCGCCTCGTAGCACGCTCACAGCAGTCTCGGATCTCCGAGACGGCCGATCGGGCGACAAACCGGCTCCTCGTCGGCGAAGATCTTCTCCATGTCGGGAATTCTCTGATCCGGGTTGAGGATCGCCACCGAGATGGAGTCTCTATGGACGTCCAACCCGAGAAACGCCACGTAAGGGTGAGCAAGAATGGGCACCGGTCGGCTCCTTCCGGTTGTGGCCCCGTCCGTAAGACGGCAGATGATCCACGCATCCTCTACTGAACGGAGCTGGCCGTTCCATCCTGACTAACAGCTCACACGCCTCCTCGTGCCGCGCGTCGCCGAGGTCGAGACAGCCGGCACCTGGCGCAACATCCCACACGAGCTCGACCGGATGCACCTCGTCACCTTCTTCTTGCGAGCGAAGGGGCAGTCTCGCAGCACTCGGAGATCATGCCAGGCCAGCGGGCCACCGCACGCTGCCTTGAAGCGCCAACAGCCACCCCTGTTCTTCGACGTCACGCCGGCGGCCGATCTCGGCGAGCTCCTCTGAGACCCCGGTCGCGCCCAGTCACGGACGCTCGCGGCAGTCAGCACCGATCTTCCCTGTCCAGCGCCATTTTTTGGCCGATCCTCTGCCTACGTGCTGCTGATGTGCCGACATAGATGTAACGACTCGACGTATACTGCTTTAGTATAAGCTAGCTGGGGCTCGCGCAAGGGGAGGTTCCTGAGTTGCTGAGACTGTTCTGCGACGACGCAAGACTGGCCAGGAGAGGGCTATGGCAGGCCGGAAGGCAAGGGCTGGCCGGCGTGCTGGCAACTGCGGCACTCCTGTTTGTATTTGGCAGCAGCACTCCTCTTGTGGCTGCTGATGCCGCAGGTGCCTCTGTGCAGGGGGCACAGGGGCTGGGGCAAAGGTCGGCGCCTGTCGGAAGGCAGAGCGGCAGCACGGCGGTAGTGCTCCCCGGGGACCTGAGCGGCCTCTTGAGTCTCCCGAGCGGAGAGATTTGGGCCAGCTTGTCACCCTCGGGGACGGGCGGTGCCCCGGTGGCGGGAGGCACCGAAGTGCTGCTGAGCACGAAGGGAGCGCTCCTTAGGCGCTACCCAGCGCCGTACACGACGGGCTGGATGGCTCATTACGGCCAGGATCTTTATTACTTGGCACGCACGGGCACCAACTACACCAACTGGCAGACGACTCTGGTGCGGCTTTCGACCGATACTGGCACGAGCAAGCGCTTCAGCTATACCGCTGCCCCTGTCGGGCCGGGTGGTGTAGCGATAGGGGGCAGGGGGGCACCGATTTACCTGGGAGTCTCCGAGATCGGCGGCCCCTACGGCCTGCCCGTCGTCCTCGAGCTCACACCTTCGACGGGCAGGTGGACGGCGCGTAGCGTACCGAGCTTCCAAGGAGGTGGCGTCATCGGGCTGGCTAGTGCTGCTGGTGGAGGGATCTGGGGCATCGTCCCCAAGTCATCTGAGGTGTTCTGGCTCAGCTCCCCTGCTGCCCGTTTCCGCACGTTCAGCGCGCCTGGAACCACCACCCCGGTCAGCCTGGACGGCATCACGTCGGTGGGCACCTCGGCATACGCCAGTGTTTCCGGTGCAGCACCCGGCACTGTCGGTATCTACACCGTTGACAGCGCCAATGGCACGTCGAAATGGTTGCGCGCTCCCATCGACGTTGCCTCGGTTTCTGGCCCCACGTGGGATGACGGGCTTTTGGTCGGCGCTGTGACCTCCAACGGCGAAGCCGGTATCCTCAGGTACAGGGCGGGCGCCTGGCAGTTCCTGGCTGTCTACGCTCACGCCAGCTATTCCGCCCGGCTCCTGTTGGCCCCGGCAGGGCGGAACATGCTCTGGTTCGGCCAGGCAGGCGGCGACAGGCTCTGGAGGCTGACGGTCGCGCCCACTGGTCCGAGGCCACTTGGGCCTTAGGTTCACCGAAAGAAAGCTTTGACTGCACAACAGCATAGGTGGGGTTCAATGGACCGTGAACGTCGTGGTGGGTGACCGGCACGGCGGCCAGTTCTGCGTCGCTGACCTCGACGGCCGCTTGGCCCAACGCTTCCTCACCGTCGGGGACGTTGCCGGGTCCTGTCCCATCCGCCCACCTCCCTATTCGAGTCCCAGCCATCAAGTACCTGTCTTCATCCAGACGAAAGCGTCGCCGTCAGGTCAACCAGAGGGAAGAGCCTTGCGTTCGATCCCTTCCCCTTCCACAGCCGCGAAGCGCAGAGCTCTGTTCTGTGATCGCCAATTTCCGTGACTGGAAAACGCGAAGTTCGCTTGATCGCGGGCATGCCGCTCCCTAGAAGCGATGCAGTGTAGAGCGGACCTGTAATGTCTTGGCCCAGGTGCACCCATCGCCACTGGGCGCGATGGGACAGGCTGAAAGGCCTTGTGGCGAGGAGGAGGGAGCTATGCGAGCCGACGTGAAAGGCACGACGATGCCCGTGCTCGAGGTGGGTCTTGACGCGGGCGAGGAGCTGATCTCGACGCACGGATCGCTGTCGTGGATGTCGCCGAATTTGACGATGTCCCAGACGGCGAATGCGGGCGGTCGGGGCGGGCTCATGGCCGGTCTCAAACGGGCGCTTGGAGGAGCGGGGGTGCTCCTCACTCGTTACGAGGCGAAGGACGGTCCTGCCACGGTGGCGTTCGCCGCCAAGCTGCCAGGCAGGATCGTGCCTGTCGAGGTCGCTCCTGGAGCAGGCTTCCTCGTCCATCGCCACGGCTGGCTGTGCGCCACGCCCGGCGTGCAACCGTCGGTCGGGCTCCAGCAAAGCTTTCGGGGCGGACTCTACGGCGGAGAGGGCTTCATCCTCGAGCGGCTGGAGGGCCAGGGGACCGCGTGGGTGGAGCTGGCTGGTGAAGTGCTCTCCTATGAGCTCGCTGCCGGCCAGACGGTTCTCGTGCACCCCGGGCACATCGGCGTGTTCCAAGACAGCGTGAACTTCCAGATCACCCGGGTGCCGGGCGTCGCCAACATCGTGTTTGGCCAGGACGGGTTCCACCTCGTCACCCTCAGCGGGCCGGGGACGATTTGGCTCCAGTCGATGCCCCTGTCGGTGCTCGCCCAAGCCCTCTCTCCCTACATCGCCCACGAAGCGGCCGGTGGCGCGGTGGCGGGGGGCCTGGCCGGGGGAACGATGGGCGGCGTGCTCGGCGATCTGCTCGGCCGGAGCACCTAGTTCTGCTGGCGTCTTTCGCCTCTGGCGGGATCGGGGACCTGGTCGGCGACAGTCCACCGGCGCTCTTTCTTGGGCGTCGCGTGCCCCCGCCCACCTGCCAGCGCAAGATCCCGGGCTTCCTCGGGTTGCATGTTGCTTCGGAGGATGGAAGGAGCGTCCCCCGTGGTGGACCCCCCGGAAGAGCGCTACTGGGTCAAAACAGAGCGCGAATGCTGTTGACCGCCGATCGCGACTTCTCGTGATCGTCCACAGTCGTCGCGCGATTCGCAGCGAGCGTCTACCGCAGAGCCGCGCTCCGCGCGGGAAGGCGCCCGCGCATCCGAGACGTCCTCCTCGCGCAGCGCTGAACACCGAGACCATTGACGGCTGTCGGCTCTCGGTCGAGCCATCACGCGTCCACGCTCGAAGAAGAGGGAACTCTTTCAACTCTTTGCTTATTGCAGCTCACAATTCGCCAGTCATTTTCGTGACGGCTGAAGGGGTCACCGCTCTCGGACCACCCAGAACGGTCAGCGAGGTCACCCTGTCGGCGGCGTTCCCGCCCACCCCCGTGCGGCCCGCTTCGGTGAGGAATGCCGCCAGGTAGGAGCCGACGGTGGATGGACCTTCACAGAGCAGGAGCGGTTCGGGTGCGTGCTCGTTCGTCACCCCACCGCCGGCGGCGACGATCGCGCCCGCGAGGGCATCCGTGAAGGAGTCGCCTCTGGCGACGGCGATCCTCCCCGTCCCGGTCCAACCCGCACCCAGGTGACCAGCCTGCGATCCGAGCTCGAAGTCGGCCAGTTGGACTGCGGTGTCCATCGCATCGTGACCGGCGATCCGCAGCACCGACACACCGAGCAACTCGAGCGAGGACACGACCTTGTCCGAGACCGCGAGCGGACCTCCCATCACGATGACCTGCTTGATCCCGAGGCTGCTGATGACCGAGGAGACCTGAGGAGACAACGCGGTGGGCGTCGTAAGGAGGATCGGGAGCCGGTCCGCATACGAGAGGACAGCCGCCGCCTCCGCGTCCTGGAAGGACTTCCCGGTCGCGACGATCGCCGTGGGCAGTGTCGCGGACACCCCAGGCGCTGGCGAGGCGTTCCCTGCCGTGTCGTTGTACCTGCCGAGCCCCCCTCTCGGGTTCCTGCCGCCGTAGGCACCAGACACGTCGAGCGAACCCACGTCGACGGAGGGCGGGTACTCAGCGACCCACTGCGCCGTTTCGTACGGGGTAGCCCCAGCAATGCGGACGACTTCGATGTGCACTGGACCAGCAGATGTCAGCGGAGTGGTCCCTCCGCAGTTGTACGCCACCGTCGCTTCGAGCTCTTGCGACACCTCTGTGCTCACTGCGCCCTGATTCCCCACGATGTACACCTGGGTGATCCCCTCGGTTCGGATCGCGTCGGCCGTGGCAGCCGGCAGCGATCGGGCGGGCGTCAGCAGCTCGCCCGTGCCCAGCGAGCTCGCGAGATACGCGCCGACGAGGGCATCGGGGTAGCTGGCGTCGGTCGCCAGGACCACGGGCCGCGCGCCCTTTCTCCCAGGACAGGCTGTTCCTTCCGCGTCGAACTGATGCTCGAGCTCCGCGACCCCGGTAGTGACCGGTGTCGCGCCGTAGACACGGGTGACGGGTGTGCCCACGACCGCGAACGCAGTGACCGAGCCGATCGAGGTCGAGTCGCCGCTGCAAGACTGGCTGCTTCCGTAGGTGACAGAGATCCGGACGGGACCGATCGCTGTGTACGTGTCCACCGCCAGACCGCTCACCATGTACGCGCCCGTCGTCGTCGAAGCTTTCGTCACCTGGAACTCGACAGTCGGCGCAATTGTGCCCGTTCCCCCTTGATATCTGACTGTCCCTACAGTGCCATTTCCGGCTGCGACACCGACCGACGGGGTCACCGCCGCATCGAACCCCGCTCCGGTGATCGTGAGGCACACGTACCCCACCGAGACATGTGTCGTCGAGGATTCCAGCACGCGCAGAGGGCTGATCTGGACATCGTGCGCGTCCTCGTGAACCGTGACCGGAGGTGTGTCGGCGCTGACGCGCAACGGTCCGCGCGAAGGCTGCGGAGAAGGTGTCGGTTGCGAGGATCCGGACGACTGCGAGGATTGCCTCGACTGCGATGGCGGTGGTGACTGAGCGGGTCTTCGTGTCCCGGGCTGAGTCGGTGCTGCCATGACTGACGCGTTCGACGCGCCTGTCGACCCTACGGGAGACGGGCTCGCGGATGACGAGGGACTCGCAAAGGATGCGGCCACGAGCACATCCCCGGTACTGGCGGATGTGCCGATTGAATAGTGTATCACGCTTATCGTGATCTTGACGGAACCTTGGCTGCTCGTGTCGAAATACGCCGCATTGCCGAAGGTGAGCTTCAGTTCGTCGGGCTTTGTCACCGAACAGACCCTGCTGTTCGCCAATGCTGGAGAGATCGAGGGCGTCTCGCTGATCCCGATCGAGCTCTCCAAGGTCGCAGTCGGCGTTCCGACGAAGTACACGTAGTCCCCGCCTTCGCAGTTCGTTCCCGAAGAGGGCGCAACCGAGATCGTCAGGACAGAATCCGCCAACCAGCCGCTTCCAGCCGCGAGATCGCCTGAGATGGTCAATGTCCATGTCCCGGCGACTGCGGCCGCTGTGCCGGGGCTGACGTCTTTTTGGCTTGCTGCCGCAAGCGCCATCGTCGGTGCATTTGGAGGTGTCTGCACGACGATCGCGTCGCTGACCGACGACGGACTGAAGGTCACGTATGTCATTCGAGGCGTTACGACCACCTTACCCCCGGCGCCTGTCGTTAGGAACTTGATCTGAGTCACGCTGATGGTTGCCGTAGTGTTCGCGGCTTTCCCACCGAGCACGATGTCCAGGAATGAGCCTGAAGCGCCATATGAGGTTAGCGATGCTGTGGATACAGTCACATGGTAGTGTGTCGGTGTCCAGTGGACATATCCGACGCCTGCCGATGACGTAGCTTTCAAAGCTAACGTATCTGTGGCAAGCGACCCTGTCGGGCCAAGCGTGATCGTGAGCGAGCCCCCTGTGCCGCTCCCGGTCGATGGCACGGGCGGCAGCACGCTCGGCGCCGAGATCGAGCCGGTCACGGTGGTGGTCGCCCCGGCGTTCGCCGGTGTGCCCGGGAACCCTCCGACGATGAAGGCAGAAGATGCCGCCGCGAGCGCAGCGACCAGCACGATGCGACGAAGCGCGAAAAGAGACACGATCAAGGTTCGTCCCCTTCCCCTGTCAAACCATCCCCTGTCGGTCCATCCCTGCCGTCGACCACCGAGGGCAGGCGGCGACGAGCCCCTCAGCTCGCCGGCTGTCCCCACCCTACGCGAGCATTACACCCGCCGCGTAGTAAATTTCATCCAATTGCAGCACAGCTGCTGACAGCCGCACCCGCTCGCACTAGTTTCGGGCGCATGGCGCGAGGTCCCCAGTCCGCTCGGGCGTTGTCCAGCCCTCGCGAGCGACTCTCTGGCGTGCTGCTCTCACCCGGTGCCGGTGGGAGCGCCGACAGCCCCCAGTTGATCGCGCTCGCCGACGGACTCGCCGCTGCGACCGGCGTCGTCGTCGAGCGGATGGACTTCCCGTACCGGCTCGCCGGTCGCCGGCGTCCTGATCCCCCCTCCACGCTTGAAGCGAGCGTGCGAGAGCGGGCTTGCGCTCTCGCTCGAAGGCTGGGCGTGGAGACCGACGAGCTGGTGCTCGGAGGCAGGTCGATGGGCGGGCGGATCTGCTCAGTGGTGGTGTCGAGAGGGTTCGCTGCGGCCGGCCTCGTGTTGATCAGCTACCCTCTCCACCCCGCAGGGCGACGGGAGCCGCTTCGCACCTCCCATTTCGCGCACCTCGGGGTGCCCTGCATCTTCGTCTCCGGAACGCGAGACGCCTTCGCTGCTCCCGAGGAGCTCGAGGACGCGACTGCAGCGATCCCCGGACCCGTGACCCACGTGTGGCTGCAAGGCGGCGACCACGGGCTCCGACGGCACGGCCCAGACGTCGTCGAGGCCGTCGCGCGGTGGCTCGTCACCACCTTCGCGACGCCGGCATCCGACTGAGGGCGCCCGAGAGCGGCTGCGGCCCGGTCGTCGTTCCCGCTCCCCGACATGCTTCCCCTGGCTCTCGCGTGCCCACATCCGCCGCCGGCAACGACGGGTCATGGGGACACCGCCGTCGCTTCGGGAAGTTGCCTGGGTTCGAGCTCCGTCTCCGCAGCGCTTGCAACCGCAGGCGCGCTGCGGCGCCCTCCTGGAGCCGTCCCTGGCGCCGCCCCTCGAGCCGCCCCCGGAACCATGCCTCGAACCGTCCTCCCACCCATCCCTGCACCCATCCTTCCCAGGCCCATCACGAACATGGCGAGAACGACGAGCGCGCCACCGACGACGACGCCCCACCCCAGGTGCTCCCCCGAGAACGCGGCGAACAACGCGGCGAAGACCGGCTCGGTCGTGAACACCACTGCTGCCGACGTCGCCGAGAGATGCGCCTGCGCCCAGGACTGGACGACGAAGGCGAACGCCGTCGCCGCGACGGCCGTGAGCACGACGGCCGCCCACAGTGCCGGACTCGACGGTAGTCGGAGGTCGCTTGGTCCGGCGGCCGTGAGTGCCACGAACCCGACCGTGAGAAGCTGCACGGTCGCCAACGCATGGGCGTCCTCTGCCGTCGACCACCTCTCCAGACCGACGATCTGCAGGGCGAACAGCACTGCGGACACGATGGTCAGCCCTTCGCCAGGCCCCAACGACCCGACGCGTAGCGTCAGCACCGCGAGACCGGCCGTGGCCAGCCCGACGGCTCCCCAGGTCCGCCGACCGGGGCGCTTGCTCGAGAGAGCCCACCCGATGAGCGGCGTGAAGAGGACCTGCAATCCGGTGAGGAACCCCGAAACGGCCGCCGACGTGGAGCGGAGCCCGTACGTCTGGGCCATGTAACCTGCTGCGAGAGCCGCCCCCAGCAGAGCGCCGTTGCGCCAGCCTCGGCGCCCCAGCCTGACGAGTGCCCGGGGCCGCGCGGCGGCGAGCAACAGACCGGCGAGGACGAAGCGCCAGGCGAGGAAGTCCAGCACCGACATGTGGGCGATGGCCTGCTTCACGACCACGAAGGTCGAGCCCCAGATCGCAGAGACGAGGACGAGGAGCAGGACCGCGACCAGTCCCTTCCGCCCTCGCAGTTCGTTGACCATTCGCTTCCTCCTGCGTGCTGCCGCCATCGGCCGGCCGGGCCGGAAGTAAGAGTGCAGTATTCTGCTAATGCACTATACTGCCCTTCATGCCCTCCAGGCACCTGCGGCACACAGGAGAGCCGGTGCTCCAGCGACCCCAGAGCTCTCCCCCTGTCGCCGAGCTCTTCAAGGCGGTCGGTGGCCGAATCCGCGCCGCTCGGCTCGACCAGCGGCTCACCTTGGACGAGTTGAGCGCACGATCCAACGTGAGCCGCAGGATGATCACCATGCTCGAAGCAGGCGAGACCAACGCGAGCATCGGAACCCTCGACAAGATCGCCCGCGCGCTCGGGCTCGACTTCGCGGCTCTCGTAGCCGTCCGCCCCGTGCCCACGCTGACCCCGGAGACCTCCCGCTCGGTCCCACCGGCCTGGGAGGACGGTCGGGGGAGCGCTGCGCACCTCTTGTACTCCTGCTCCGGCACGCGCACGGTGGAGCTCTGGCAGTGGGAGCTCGTCGGAGGAGCGCGCTACGAGGCGGACGCGGATCCGCCTGGTAGCGAGGAGCTCGTCGTCGTCCACTCCGGACGTCTCGTCGTCGAAGTCGCCCAGGAACCGTACGCGCTCGAGGCCGGCGAGCACCTTCGGATGCCCACCGATGCACCGTACGCATTCGTGAACCCCGCGCGAAAGACCGTGAAGTTCGACCTCGTCATCCTCATCTTCTGAGGGATCTTCTGATGGCCACCGACGTGGAGCTCGGACGGCTCCGTCGACGCCTGCCGGCGAGGAGCCGGCGAGCGCTCGACCAGGCAAGCGACCGCCGTGTCGGCGTCGGGCATCGGCGTCGGGCACCGGCCCTGGGGTCGCGGGCATGCGAGTACCGTGGAGGCGTGAGACGTTCACGGATCGCCAACCTCCCCATCCGGGTCGCCACCGGAGCGTTCATCCTGAGCTCCGGTCTCTCCAAGCTCCAGGCGGACAAGGACACCTACGAGCGGCTGCACGAGCGCGCGTCCGGCACGTTCCCGATCCTGGAGAACGTGCCTTCCGAGCAATTCGGCAAGGCGCTCGCCGCGACGGAAGTCGGCCTCGGTGCCGCGCTGCTCATGCCCTTCGTGGTCGGCGACGGCCTCGCAGGGCTCATGCTCAGCGCCTTCTCGACCGGTCTGCTCCGCCTCTACTTGAAGACCCCGGGCATGAGACAGGAAGGCAGCCTGCGCCCGAGCAGGGACGGCACCGCCATGGCGAAGGACGTATGGCTCGAGGGCATCGGGCTCTCGTTGCTGGCGAGCTCGATCGGGACGCGCCCTCGCGGCGCGCGCCGGGCGAAGAAGCGCTCCACCAACGGCAAGGCCATCAAGGCCGCGAACTGAGCACTCCGCGCGGCGCCGTCCGCCAGCCCTGCGCTGGTCGCGCGTGCACCCGTCCTGCCGTCCAAGAGCTGCACCTTGCGATGGGCACCGTGGTCTGAACGCGCGTCGCCCCGATCGCCAGGATCGCGGGGACGAGCCCACTTTCCCGGACAGGCCGGGAGGACCGGAAGAATTCACCGCCGGGCCATCTTGCTGTAGGGCACGCTTCGCGGTCCGTTCACCTGCCTTGCGTACCGTTGCTCCCGATGGCGCGACGAGAGCGGAACAGGACGGAGCGGGCTGGGACGGAGCGGGCTGGGACGGAGCGCGGAGAACGAGCCGAGGGAGCCGTCTCTTGCCTCTCTTCCCTCGCCAAGCGGCGACGCCGCGTGACCTCACGCGCCCCGATCGACGCGTGTCGCCCGCTCGGACGTTGAGCACCTGGCCACGAGGAGCTGCAGGCGGCCTGCCGCCGGTGGTCCTCGTCGTCGACGAGGAGGAACCCTGCCGCCAGGCCCTCGCGTCCGGCCTCGAGAAGGAGGGCTTCGCGGTCGAGCTCGTCGAACACGCTCGTCATGCGTTCGAGTGCTTCCAGCGCGTTCGACCAGACCTCGTCCTGCTCGACGTCGTGCTCCCCGACCAGTGCGGGGTGGAGCTCTGCAAGCGCATGCGAGCGGCTGCGCCGGTCCCCGTCATCATCGTGACGGCGAGAGGCGCCGAGGCCGACGTCGTCGCCGGGCTCGAGATCGGCGCGGCGGATTACGTGGTCAAGCCGTTCCGCCTGCGCGAGCTCGTCGCCCGCATGCGTGCGGTCCTGCGTCGCGACGCGTCCCTTCTCGTCCCCGCCGATGACGTCCTCGTCCAGGGCTGCGTCCGTCTGGACGCCGCACGGCGTGAGGTCACGGTGGACGGCCAGCTCGTCGAGCTCTCCCGAAAGGAGTTCGACCTCCTGGCCCTGCTCATGGCCCATCCCGGAGAGGTCGTCGCCCGAGACTCGTGCATCGACCGGCTCTGGTGGGACCAGGAGCTCGCGGACTCCCGCACCCTCGACACCCACATGCGGCGACTGCGGCGGAAGATCGAGCCGGACCCCGCGCACCCCCGTCACCTCGTGACCGTGCGGGGGGTGGGCTTCCGCTTCCAGCCATGAGCGCCCGCTTCCAACCCTGACGACCGTGCCCGCTTCCAACCCTGACCACCACGCCGGTACCCGAGCCGCCTCCGAGGCCGACGTCCCCACGACCGCCTACGCCAGCACCTGCGGCGCGCGGCGACCGGTCGCTACACGCGTTGCAGGTTGTCGAAGCGCGCGTACTGGCTGAGGAAGACGAGGTGCGCCGAGCCGGTCGGCCCGTTGCGGTGCTTGGCCACGATGATCTCGGCGAGCCCCCGCCGGTCGATCGGCGTCTCGGGGTCGTAGAGCTCCTCGCGGAAGATGAACAGGACGACGTCGGCATCCTGCTCGAGGGAATTGTGGGCGATGACCCCGTTGGCGATGAAGTTGTGGGTCCCCTCCACGGTGGCGTCGAACGTCGGCCGCACCCCGGCCGGGGTGATCTCGACGACCTCGTCCCAGAAGACGTCGGGCACGGCGAGTGCCGGCCGTGCTGCCAGGTGCGGCTCAGCGTCCGAGCCGGGCTTGGACGCCAGCGCCGCGAGCGCGGGCGCCGGGCTGCCGCTGCGGGTCCGCGGACAGCCGACGAGGTCAAGGAACCTCTCCAGCTCGGTCCCGTCTGTCACGATCACGCTCCAGCGCTCGAGACGGCCGGCCTTCCGGGCGGGCGCGACCCGCGAACCGATTCCCAATCGGACCAGGGCCCGCTTGACCCCGTCCGCCAGACGACGGCTCGTCGTCACGTAGCTCACGCACACACGTGGCCCGCGCCCACGCCCACGCCCACGTGAGGACCTGATCGAGCCGCCGGTGGCCCACAGGTGCCACAGGAACAGCCCCAGCTGCCGCTCGCCGAGGCCGAGCACGGGCTCGGGGATGAACGTCTCGCACGCGCGGCTGCCCCACAGGCCGTACGGCTCGAGCCAGTTCCGCACCACCTGGCGCTCGCGCTCGGTCGAGCGCGGTGCGAAGAGCCGGAGACGCCAGACGTCGCCCCGGAGGCTGCAGACCACGTCGACGTCGAGGAGCCGACGAGCCGTCTCTTCGACGACCCTCTTGCTGGCCGGATCGCGCGTCACGTACGTGACACCCTTCGGCCCGATCGAGCCGCCACCGATGAGGTGGGCGAGCAGCACCAGCTCATCGTCCGACCAGTCACCACATCGCGCCGTCGGTGGGCCGACCCGACGCGGCACGGCGACGTGCTCGCCGATGTCGATCTCGTCGAGCCGCCGCCACCCATCGACGGTGCGGAACTGGTGGTTGGCCGTCGCTTCCACTTCGTACCCCGAGCGGAGGCGGAGCCGGAGCACCGGTCGGCGTCCCGTCGGGAACGCCTTGACCAGCCGGCGGGGCACGAGCGTCCACGTCTCGTCGTCGAGCGACCAGACCAGTGGCCGCTCCTGACTCAGCACGAGCTCCCCGAGCGTGACCTCCTCGCCCGTGTCCGCCCGCAGCAGTCGGGTCGTGGCCGGCATGCACCCGGACTCTCGGAGGTCCGACAGCATCGGCCGCTTGTCCTGCCGGGCCTCCAGGTTGCGCGAAAGCTGTGACAACGCGACGACCGGGCATTCGAGCTCCCGAGCGAGGATCTTCAGCCCGCGGCTGATCTCGGACACCTCGACCTGGCGGTTCTCCGCCTTGCCCCGCCCGGTCATGAGCTGCAGGTAGTCGACGACCACCAGCCCGAGATCACCTTCGGTCTTCTTCAGCCGCCTCGCGCGCGCCCTGATGTCCATCACCGTGAGGTGCGGGTTCTCGTCGATGAAGATCGTCGACTCGCTGAGCCTGCTCACCGCGTTGCCGACCTTCGCCCAGTCGCCGTCGTGCAGGTGGCCGGTCCGCATCCGCTGGGAGTCCACGCGGGCCTCGGACGCGAGGAGCCGCTGCGTGAGCTCGAGGTGGCCCATCTCGAGCGAGAAGAGCAGTGCGGGGCGGCGCAGCACGGTGCCGACGTGGGCGAGCATCCCGAGGGCAAAGCTCGTCTTGCCCATGGCGGGCCTCGCCCCGACGATCGTGAGGCTCGCTGGCTGCAGTCCGGCCAGGATGTCGTCGAGCTCGGCGTAGCCGGTCGCGACCCCCGTGATCCGGGTGCTGCGGTGGGAGAGCTCCTCGATGCGGTCGAGGCTCGGCCCGATCAGGTTCCTCAGCGACTCGACCGAGTCGACGGTCCGCCGCTCCGACAGGTCGAAGACGAGGCGCTCGGCCTCGTCGATGGCGGCTGTCACGTCGTCGGGCATCGCGTAGCCGAGCTCCGCGAGCTCGCCGGCGACGCCGATCAGCCGTCGCAAGAGGGCGTGCTCTTCCACGATGCGGGCGTAATGCCCCGCGTTGGCCAGCGAGGGGGTGTTCGCCTGCAGGGAGACGAGGACGGTGGGATCGCCGACCTGGTCGATGAGACCCCGGCGGCGCAGCTCGTCCGCCACGGTGACCGCGTCCACCGGCTCTCCGGCCTCGAACAGGGAGACGATCGCCGAGAAGACGTGACCGTGCGAGGGCTTGTAGAAGTCCGCCGCAGAGCAGGTCTCCACCGCTGCCGCGACGGCATCGCTCGAAAGGAGCATCGCCCCGAGCAGGGACTCCTCGGCGTCGAGGTCGTGCGGCGGCACCCGCGGCTGGCGACCTGCACCAGCCGCCAACCCGGCTCCGCCCCCCCCACTGCGGGTCTCTCCCGCACCATGGGTGGGCATGCCGGGCCGGAGCCGGCGTGGGCGGTCGTCTTCGATGGCCTGCACCATGGCCTACCTACCTTGCGCGAACGAGGCTGTTGATGTGAAGACCCGAAACCTGGGGATTTCAGGCCTCCTCCACAGGGACAAGCCTGTGCACATCCCTGTGGAAAACCGCCAGAGCCTGTGGATCGTGGGGTGGACGGCGGGGGGCCGGCGCGTCAGCACGGCCCCATGGTGCATGAAGGCTGTGACACCGGCGAAAGCCCCGCCGCCGACGGAGCCCGGTCGGCAATCGTTCAGACCGCCGCGACAACCTCCACCATGACCGACGTCGCGATGTCGCCGAACAGCCGCAC
>JAJYXS010000110.1 GCA_021801615.1 Actinomycetes bacterium | reverse complement strand
TGCAGCGGGTCTTCTCGGGCGTGAAGCCCTCGGGCGACTTCCACCTCGGCAACTACGTGGGCGCGTTCCGCCAGTGGGTCGCCGACCAAGAGCACCACGACGCCTTCTACTGCGTGGTCGACCTGCACGCGCTCACCGAGGAGATCGAGCCCGCCTATTTGCGCGAGAAGTCCTTCGCCGCCGCGGTGAACCTGCTCGCGGTCGGCTTGGACCCCGAGCGCTCCACGATCTTCGTCCAAAGCCACGTCCCCGCGCACACGCGCCTCACCTGGCTCCTCGAGTGCACCGCCACGATGGGCGAGCTCCGCCGGATGACCCAGTTCAAGGCGAAAGGGGGCAGGCAGGACAGCGTGCGCGCCGGGCTCTTCACCTACCCGGTCCTCATGGCGGCCGACATCCTTTTGTACAGGACCGACCGGGTGCCTGTCGGCGAGGACCAGCGCCAGCACCTCGAGCTCGCCCGAGAGCTCGCCCAGCGCTTCAACCGCCGCTACGGCGAGCTCTTCGTGATCCCCGAGGCGGCGGTCCCGACGCTCGGGGCGCGCGTCATGGACCTCCAGCACCCCGAGCAAAAGATGTCCAAGAGCGTCGACTCGCCGCTCGGCACCATCGACGTGCTCGACGACCCCGAGGTGATCGCGCGCAAGGTGAAAAGGGCCGTCACCGACACCGACGGCGAGATGCGCTACGACCCCGAGGCCAAGCCCGGGCTCGCCAACCTCCTCGCGCTCATGGCGGTCGCCACCGGGCGCAAGCCCGAGGAGGTCGCCGGCGCCTACACGCGCTACGCGGACTTGAAGCGCGACCTCGCAGAAGCGCTCGCAGAGATGCTCCGGCCCGTGCGCGAGCGCGCCCGCGAGCTCCGCGCGGACCCCGCGACGGTCCATGCGGTCTTGAGGTCCGGCGCCGCGCGGGCCCACGAGATCGCGTCGGTGACCTACGCGAGCGCTGCAGAGGCGGTCGGGCTGCTCGGCTGAGGTCGTGTCCGGCGAAGAAGGCGGGAACGAGCGCGCGTCACTCCCCGTCGAGCGGGGTCACGTACGCGGCGTGGATGCCCCCGTCCACGATGAACGTTGACGCAGTGATGAACGACGCGTCGTCCGACGCCAAGAACGCGGCGGCCGCGGCGATCTCCTCCGGCTCGCCGAACCTGCCCATCGGCACGTGCACGAGCCTGCGTGCCGCACGCTCGGGGTCCTTTGCGAACAGCTCCTGAAGGAGCGGCGTGTTGACGGGACCGGGGCAGAGCGCGTTCACCCGGATGCCTCGGCGGGCGAATTGGACGCCCAGCTCACGGGAGAGCGAGAGCACACCACCCTTCGAGGCGGTGTAGGAGATCTGCGACGTCGCCGCGCCCAGGAGCGCGACGAAGGACGCGGTGTTGATGATGCTCCCCCCGCCGTGCTCCAGCATCCGGGCGATCCCGGCCTGGCAGCACAGGAAGACGCTCGTGAGGTTCACCTCCTGGACCCGCCGCCACGTGTCGAGGTCGGTCGTGAGGATCGAGTCGTCTTGGGGAGGAGAGATGCCGGCGTTGTTGAAGCACACGTCGAGCCGGCCGAGCGTGCCGATCGCGGTGTCGTACATCTTCTCGACGTCCTCTCGGCTCGTCACGTCCGCTCTGACGAAGAGCCCGCCGATCTCGTCGGCCACCGCCTTGCCCGCGCGCTCGTCGAGATCCGCGACGACGACGCGCGCGCCCTCAGCGGAGAAGCGCCGCGCGGAGGCCCGCCCGATCCCGCTCGCCGCGCCCGTGACCACCGCGACCTTTCCGTCGAGCCGCCCGCCTCCCGACCGCGCGCCGGCTCTTGTCGACCCACCTGTTTGCATCGGGCACTCACCTTTCGGTCGCGATGAACACGTTCTTCACCTCGCTGAACCCTGACAGCGCGTCGGGACCGAGCTCACGTCCGAGCCCCGACTGCTTGAAGCCCCCGAAGGGAGTCCAGTAGCGCACCGAGGAGTGCGAGTTCACCGACAGCGTCCCCGACTCGACGCCTCTCGCCACTCGGAGCGCTCTCGAGACGTCGTTGGTCCAGATGGAGCCCGAGAGCCCGTAGACCGTGTCGTTGGCGATCCGCACCGCGTCCGCTTCGTCCTCGAAGGGGATCACGGAGAGCACGGGCCCGAAGATCTCCTCGCGTGCGACGCGGTCATCGGGTGACACCGGGGCGAGCACGGTCGGGGGGAACCAGTAACCCGGACCCTCGGGCGCGCTGCCGCGGAAGGCCACCTTCGCAGAGCCCGTGACGTAGCCCGACACGACCCGGCGTTGCTCGGCGCTGATCAACGGCCCCATCTGGGCGTCCTCCGCCGACGGATCCTTCACCTTGAAGGCGCGCACCGCAGGCTCGAGGAGAGACATGAACCTCTCGTAGACGGAGCGCTCCACGAGGAGGCGTGATCGGGCGCAGCAGTCCTGGCCCGCGTTGTCGAAGATCGACGTCGGCGCGCTCGCGGCGGCGCGCTCGAGGTCCGCGTCGGAGAAGACGATGTTGGCGCTCTTGCCTCCGAGCTCGAGCGTCACCCGCTTCACCTGCTCGGCGCACCCGGCCATGATCTGCTTCCCCACCGCGGTCGAGCCGGTGAAGCAGACCTTGCGGACCTTCTCGTGGGTGACGAACCGCCACCCGACCGTGCTGCCAGCCCCGGTCACCACCTGGAAGACGTCCTGTGGGATCCCCGCGTCGTGGCAGAGCTCGGCGATCCGCACTGCGGTGAGCGGGGTGAGCTCGGCGGGCTTCAAGACGACGCAGTTGCCGGCCGCGAGCGCCGGCGCGAAGCCCCAGGACGCGATCGGCATGGGGAAGTTCCACGGCACGATGACCCCAACGACCCCGAGGGGCTCGTAGAAGGTGAAGTCCACGCCCCCAGGGACCGGGATCTGCCGGCCCGAGTGTCGTTCGGGGGCGCCCGCGTAGTAGGCGAGGACGTCGCGGACGTTCCCGGCCTCCCAGCGGGCGTTAGCAATGGTGTGGCCTGAATTGCGCACCTCGAGCGCAGCAAGCTCTTCCCTCGCGGAGTCGACCGCCTCCGCCGCGCGCCGGAGCAGGCGCGCGCGGTCCCCCGGCGCGACGGCGGCCCATGCGCCATGTGCTCTCGACGCCCGCTCGATGGCGTCGTCGACCGCATCTTGTGTCGCCGAGGGCACCGAGGCGATGACGGTCTCGTCGACCGGGCTGACGACGTCGTGGGTCACCACCGGGTCACAGCCGCTCGAAGCCCCGGTAGCGCTCCCAGTCGGTCACCGCGGCGTCGAACGCGGCAAGCTCAACGCGAGCCATCTGGGTGTAGTGCTCCACCACCGCATCCCCGAACGCCTTGCGGGCGACGAGGCTCCGGCCGAAGAGCTCCGCCGCGTCCCGGAGCGTCGCCGGGATCCTCGGCTTGTCGCTCGCGTACGCGTTGCCGCGGAGCTCTTCTTCGAGGGGCAGGCGGTTCTCCACGCCGTGCAGACCCCCGACGACGAGCGCCGCGAGCGCAAGGTACGGGTTGACGTCGCCACCGGGGACCCGGCACTCGGCCCTGAGCGAGGGTCCGTGCCCGACCAGCCGGAAGGCACAGGTTCGATTGTCCCTCCCCCACGCCACCGCCGTCGGGGCGAAGGAGCCCTCAGCGAAGCGCTTGTAGCTGTTGACGTTCGGCGCGACGAGCAGGGTCAGCTCCGGAAGGCTCGCCAGCATGCCCGCGAGCCACCAGCCGAGGACCTCGGAGGTGCCGTGCTCGAGCTCACCTGCGAAGATCGGGACGTCCCGTGCGTCGCGAAGCGAGAGGTGGACGTGGCAGCTGTTGCCCTCACGTTCGTTGAATTTCGCCATGAACGTGAGCGACTTGCCTTCCTGGGCGGCGATCTCCTTGGCACCGGTCTTGTAGACCACGTGCTCGTCGGCCTTGGAGAGGAGGTCTGCATAGCGGAAGGCGATCTCGTGCTGGCCCAGGTTGCATTCGCCCTTCACCGATTCGACCGCCATTCCCGCGTCGCGCATCTCACGCCGAATGCGGCCGAGCAAAGGCTCGATCCTCGAGGTGCCGAGGATCGAGTAGTCGACGTTGTAGCTGTTGGCGGGCGTCATGTCTCGGTAGCCGCGGCGCCACGCGTCCTCGTAGCGGTCCTCGAAGACGATGAACTCGAGCTCGGTGCCCGCGAGCCCCGTCCATCCGCGCTCTGCGAGCCTCGCCACCTGGCGCTTGAGGATCGCACGCGGCGACTCCTCGACCGGGGAGCCGTTCTCCCACTCCACGTCGGCGTGGCAGAGCACGGTCCGCTCGTGCCAGGGCACTGGACGGAGCGTCGAGAGGTCCGGGCGCATCACGAGGTCGCCGTAGCCGGTCTCCCAAGACGAGATCGCGTACCCGCCCACCGTGTTCATGTCGACGTCGACCGCGAGCAGGTAGCTGCACCCCTCCGTGGCGTGGCGCGCCACCTCGTCCACGAAGAAGCGCACGTCCATTCGCTTCCCTTGGAGCCGTCCCTGCATGTCGGTGATCACGACGAGGACGGTGTCGACGGTGCCGCGCTGTGCTGCCGCACGCAGCTCCTCCAGCGCGTGCTCGCGGTCTTGGGTCATGCTCGTCCGGCCTTGCCGGTCATGCGGGCTCGCCGGCGGGAGCCTCTTCGGGAAGGCCTTCGACCGGCACCGGGCCGCCCAGCTCGAGCTCGATCCGCCTCAGCTCTTCGGGGTTCCCTTCGATCTGGGGCCCGTGGAACCACTTCTTCGCAGAAAGGAGGTACCAGCCCCCGGCGCCGAACAAGACGACGGCGACCGCGACGACCGAGTAGTTGAACGTGCCGAAGGTCACCGGGTACACAGTCGGCAGGCAGAACAGCACCGTGATGAAGGCGGTCCACACGACCGCGATCCACCCGAGAGGGGCGCTCCAGCGGCCAAGGTGCCAGACGCTCGTCTTGAAGCGCTTCCCTTGCAGGCGACGCAGCAGCACCGGCGTGACGTAGGCGATGTAGAGCCCGATCACTGCGATCGACGTGACTGCGGCGTAAGCGGTCGAGCTCACGAGATAGGGGAGGCCGAGCACGAACGCGGCGCCGGCCGCGAGCCAGCACGAGTTCGTCGGGGTGCGGGTACGAGGGTTGATCTGCCGCCACAGGCGCGACCCGGGAACCGCCCCGTCCCTCGAGAAGGCGAAGATCATCCGGGAGTTCGAGGTGACCGACGCCATGCCGCAGTAGAACTGCGCGCCGATCACCAGGAACAAGAGCAGCTCCCCGATGTGCCGCCCGACGGCGTCGATCCAGATCTGGACGGGCGGCACGCCCGTGGAGCTCGTGATCGCGCTCTGGTACGTGTGAGGCTGGATGGCCGAGGTGACCGTGATGAGCAGGATCCACCCCAGCACGAAGGAGATGAGGATCGACATCACGATGCCCCACGACGGCGCCGTACGGGAGTTGCGCGTCTCTTCGGTCATGTGGATCGACGCGTGGTACCCGGTGAAGGTGTACTGGGCGAGGAGCAACCCGAGCAGGAACACGTACCAGCTGGCGTGCCACCCCGTCTGGTTGACGAACTTCGTGAAGACGAAGCCGATCGACTCGTGATGCTGGGGGATGGCGAACAGGATGCCCACCATGAGGAAGACCGTCACCACGTGCCACCACACGGAGAGGTCGTTCAAGAAGGCAACGAGCCTCACGCCGAACGTGTTGAGCATGCCGTGGATGAACAGGATGATCCCGTAGATGAGGATGACCCACGGCGGTGAGGTCGGATAGCCGAAGAGCAGGTTCAGCAACGCAGTGAGGAAGAACGCGAGCCCGAAGTCGATGCCCGCGGTGACGCCGACCTCTCCCATGACGTCGAACCAACCGACCATCCAGCTCCACCCCGCGCGCTGGGATGGCGGGGCGAGCTTGGCGCTCCAGTAGTAGAGGCCTCCTGCAGTGGGGTAGACCGAGCAGATCTCAGCCATCGACAGCCCGATGATCGTGACGAAGACCGCCACGATCACCCACCCGATGGTGATGTCGACTGGGCCGCCCGTGGTCATCCCGTAGCCGTAGAGGGTAAGCGTCCCCGCAAGGATCGAGATGATCGTGAACGAGATCGCGAAGTTCGAGAACCCTCCCATCTCCCGCAGCAGGCGCTGGGCGTAGCCCAGCTCGTGGAGAGTCTCGAGGTCCGAGCCCAGCGCTGCAGGCTTGCCACCTCTTCGAAGCACGCGGTTCACGGCCATCGACCCCCTCCTGGCCACTCTGCTCCTCGGTCACGCGGCAGGCGAAAGCCCTCCTCTTCCCCGCCCCCACGAGCCCCCCGGAAGAAAAGGGCCAACTTCAGCCCGTTCGCTGCATTATGAGAGCGCGGTGTTCGCGTGTCAAGCAAAATCCTCTCGGGCCACGCAAGGTCCTCGCGGGCTCCTGAGTGCCTGACGTGCGCCTCGGGCGCGCCGCGTCGATCAGCCGAGGAAGCCGCGGAGGAGCGCAGCGGTTCCTTGCAGGTGCTCTGCCATCGCGCGGCGCGCTGCCTCGGGGGTCCGGCGAAGGACGGCTCGCACGATGCGGGCGTGCTGCTCGTTGGAGTGGGCGAGGTTCGCGTCGAGGATCGGGATCTCGTCGAGGAGGTCGTTCAGCCGCATGCGAGCATCCGCCGCCGCCGCAACGAGCGACGGTGAGCCGGTCATCTCGACGAGCGCCAGGTGCAGACGCGAGTCCTCCCGCCGATAGGCGGCGGCACCTGCGTTCGACGCGTCTTCAAGGCACCTCTCCAGGTGCGCCTGTTCGGCTTTGGTCGGGCGGCGGCTCGCGGCGACCGCGACAGCCCCCAGTTCGATGGCCGCCCTGAGCGACAGGACGTCGGTCAGCTCCTCACGGCTGACCTTCCTCGGCTTCCTCGCCCTGCTCTCGGACAGCTCGCTCGGGCGATAGGTCACGAACGTCCCGCCCAGCCGGCCGTGACGCGACTCGACGTAGCCGGCCTCGCGTAGCGAGCGGATCGCTTCACGAAGGGTCATCCGGCTGACCGCCAGCTTTGCCGCCATCTCCCGTTCACTGGGGAGCCGCTGACCGTGGCCGACGAGGCCGAGCTTGACAGCTGCGAGCAGGCGCTCGACGGTCTCTTCGTACGCGTTCCCTCCGCGGACGGGCCGCAAGATCGCCTCCGCGCCGCTGCTGAGGGGGGTGCCGTCGGCCGACGCCGTGCCCGAGCCGCGGCGGCGAGGATCTGCGGGAGCGGGGAAGCGCTCCGGCCCCTCCTCGCTCATCACCATGGACGAAAGCTATCCTGCCTCGCCCGGACGGGTGGACGCCCGGCCGGGATCGCTGGTCAGACCGCGTGCACCACGTGCGCCCACCATGTGACGAGGTCTGTCACCACGCGCTGGATCGGGCTCGCGTGGGCGAAGGACATGAGGATCAACGCACCGATGATCAGGATCATCCCGTAGGGACGGATCCGCAGGTACCCAGGCCACCAGGACCTCGGCAGGAGCCGCTCGATCACGGCGGAGCCATCCAGCGGCGGCACCGGGATCAAGTTGAAGCACGCGACCCACAAGTTGATGAACCCCGCGTAGAAGAGGATGCGCGCGCCCAGCGATGTGGCCACCGGCCCGCTGTGGCCCACCGCGAACAGAAGGTAGAAGGCGGCGCCGAAGATCGCCGCGAGCACGATGTTGGTGAGCGGCCCGGCCAGCGCGACCAGCACGCCCTGGTTGCGCGGGCTGCGGAGCTTGTTCACGTTCACCGGCACCGGCTTCGCCCATCCGAAGTAGCCCACGCCGGCGAGCACCGTGATGATCGGCACGATGATCGTGCCGAACACTGTGATGTGGCGGAGCGGATTGAGCGTGATCCGGCCCGCCCGCTTCGCCGTGTCGTCCCCGCACCACAGGGCCACCACCCCGTGGGAGACCTCGTGGAGGATGACCGAGGGGATCAGCACGCAGAAGAGGATGATCTCTGTCGTCGAGACGCGGTGGCTGCGCACGAGGATCGCGACTATCGCGATCACGACGATCAGCCAGACGAGCGAGCGCTGCCCCGAACGCCCGGTGCGCGGCGGTCCGTCTCCGCCTGAGGGAGGCCGCGGTCCGTACGGTGTCCGGTACGCGTGCTGGCGCGGGCCGCCGGGCCCCCCGTCCCCCGAGCCCTCCCCTCGCACGGCGCCGTCAGGCGGCTGGCCGTTGGGCGGATATCCCGGCGGCGGGTACCCCGGCGGCGGGTACCCCGGCGGCGGGTAGGCGTGCGGCGGGTACGCGGGCGGCGGGTACTCCGAGGGCGGGTAGCCCTGCGGCGAGTAGCCAGGCGGCGGGTACGCGGCGGCCGGGTAGCCCGCAGGCGGCGGGTACGCGGGAGGCGGGTACGCAGCCGGAGGGGGCTGGTGAGGCGCGTCTGTGCGCCGCGCGGGCGGGTCGTCGCGCGCCGCGGGCGGCTCGGCGCTCACCGGTCTACGGCTTCGATGCGCAGGCGATGCAACGGCGTGCCGCCGGCTTCGCCTCGAGGCGCGAAGGGGAGATCGGCTGGCCGCACCGCTCGCAACGGCCGTAGGTGCCCTTCTCGAGGCGGTCGATCGCGGCCTCCACTTCGCTGAGCGCCTCCCGGAGCTGTCCGGCGAGGGCCTCGGCCTCTCCTCGCTCGGCGGTCACCTGGCTCGTGTCGGCGAAGTTGGCGTCATACTTGAGGCCCCCTTCCTCACCGAAGCCCAGCTCGGCAAGCTTGGCGCGGAGCTCGGCCCGCTCGGCTTCGAGGAGCGCGCGGTAGTCGACGTCAGCGTCCACGGGCGCGTCACTGGCCATACGCGCAGAGCCTAGACGTCGATGGGCGCGCCAGGACCCCCGGCCCCCCAACTTCTCGCCGCTCGGGTGCGACCCGTTCGGTCGCGACCCGCACGGGTGCCCCCGGCGAAGCCGAGCCCCCGCGCGCCCCCGGCCCCTGCGAACCCGAGCCCCTCCGGTGCGCCTCCGGTGCCCCGACCTGCCCCGACCTACCCCGCCGCCCTCGTGCCGGCCGGCAAGCGAGCCCGAGGGTGGGCGGCTTCGTAGGCGGCACGCAGGTGGTCACTCGTCACCTTCGTGTACAGCTGGGTCGTGGTCACCGACGCGTGGCCGAGCAGCTCTTGGACCACCCGGACGTCCGCTCCGTGGGCCAGGAGATGGGTCGCGCACGAGTGGCGCAGCGCGTGCGGGGCGAGCACGACCCCGGCCGCCGCACCCCGCTGGCGGACCACCCCAAACGCGCCCTGGCGCGACAGCCTGCTCCCCCGCGTGTTCAAGAAGACCGCCTCGGCGTCGCCCTTGCGGCGCCAGCGCGCCGGGGAGAAGACGTCCCGGCCTCCCGGCTCGAGCCACCGGGTGAGCGCCTGCGCGGCGTGGCGCCCGAGCGGCACCAGCCGCTCCTTCGAGCCCTTGCCGTAGAGCCGGACCAGCCCCTCGTCGCCCGCAAGGTCGGTGAGGTTCAGCCCGACGGCCTCCGACACGCGTGCCCCGGTGCCGTAGAGGAGCTCGAGCAGCGCGCGGTCGCGCCGCGAGGTCGCGTCGTCGCCCGAGACCCCCTCCAGGACGCGCGCGACGTCGGCTTCGGGGAGCGCCTTGGGCAGGCGCACGGGCAGCCGGCCGGCCTCGAGCGACTCGGTCGGATCCGTCTCCGCCGTGCCCTCGTCGAGGAGGAAGCGGTGAAGGCCGCGGAGCGTCGACACTGCCCGCGCGACCGACGCCGGGCTGCGCCCGCCCGCCCGGAGGCCCGCGACGTAGCGCTCGAGGTCGCCGGGCGCGGCGTCGAGCGGGGTGCGGCCCCAGGCAGCGAGCGCCGCCTCGTAGCGCACGAGGTCCCGCCGGTAGGAGGTGACCGTGTTGGCGGCGCGGCCACGCTCGACCACCAGCCAGGACAGGAACTCCTCTGACGCCGCGCTGAGCGGAGCGCCGAGCACGCTCACCGCGGAACCTCTTGCACGCTCACCGCGGAGCCTCTTGCACGCTCACCGCGGAGCCTTCCTGGACGGGCTTCCCGTGACCGAGCGCGTGCCTGGCGAGGAGGAGCCCCGCGATCGTGGTCGCGTCGAGGAGGCGCCCATCGGCGACGAGCCGCTCCACGTCGCAGAGCGCGATCCGCTCGGTGGTCATCCAGCGCTCCTCGGCTCCCGAGGGTTGCGTCTCGCCGGGCGTCAGGTCGGTCGCGAGGTACAGGATCGTGCGCTGGTCGGTGTAGCCCGGCGAGTTGTAGACCGACCCGAGCCGCTCGAGGCGCGCCGCGCGGAGCCCTGCCTCCTCTTCGAGCTCGCGCCGCGCGGTGACCTCAGGCGGCTCTCCGTCGACATCGCGGGTGCCCGCGGGCGCCTCGAGGACCGCGGCGGCGACAGCGACGCGCACCTGTCGGACGAGCGTGACCGTGCCGTCGCCGTGGGCGGCGACCACCGAGACCGCGCCGGGGTGGCGCACGACGTCGCGGGTGATCTCGTGGCCGTCGGGGTCCGCGTACGCGACCGTCTCGACCGCAAAGAGCCGCCCCTCGAACCGGGGCCGCCCGCCCAGGCGGCGGAAGCCCTGCAGCGGGTCCGCCTCGGATGGCTCCCCCTCGGACGGCATCGCCTCGAGCGACTCCGCCTCGAGCGGCTCTCCCTCGGACAACGGCGTCACCGCTCAGGCGACGGAGTCGAGATCGCCGATGTCGATGAGGCGCGGCTCGCGGCCCTCCGCGCGCTCGAGGGCCGCACCGACGAGCGCGCGGAAGAGCGGGTGCGGCCGGTCCGGGCGGCTCTTGAACTCGGGGTGGGCCTGCGTCCCGATCCAGTAGGGATGCCCTGGGAGCTCGATGAACTCGACCAGCCGGTCGTCGGGCGAGGTGCCCGAACAGCGGAGCCCCGCGGCCTCGAGGCGGGCCCGGTAGCGGGAGTTCACCTCATAGCGGTGGCGGTGGCGCTCGGTCACCGCGCTCGCGCCGTAGATCGCTTCGACCTGGGAGCCGGGAGCGAGCATCGCCGGGTAGGCCCCGAGCCGCATCGTGCCCCCCTTGTCCACGACGCCCGCCTGGTCGGGCATGAGGTCGATCACGGGGTGCGGCGTCCTCGAGTCGAACTCCCGGGAGTTGGCGCCCTCGAGGTGCGCCAGGTGGCGCGCCGCCTCCACCACCATGACCTGCAGCCCGAGGCAGAGACCCAGGCACGGGATCGCGTGCTCGCGGGCGTACCTGGCCCCGGTCACCATCCCCTCGATCCCCCGCTCGCCGAACCCTCCAGGGATCACGATGCCGTCGAGCTCGGAGAGCCGCTCGGACGGCACGAGGTCGGGCACCATCTCGGCGTCGATCCACTCGAGCTGGACCTGCACGCCGTGGTGGAACCCCGCGTGGCGCAGCGCCTCGACGACCGAGAGGTAGGCGTCCGGCAGGTTCACGTACTTGCCTACGACGCCGATGCGCACGGTCCGCTCAGCCGTCCGGACCCGGTGCACCAGCCGCTCCCAGTCCCCGAGCGCGATCGGGTGCGCGTCGGGGTCGAGCCCGAGGATCCCGCAGACCACCGCGTCGAGGCCCTCTTCGTGCAGCACCAGCGGGATCTCGTAGATGCTCTCCGCGTCGATGGCGGAGATCACCGCGTCGATCGGCACGTCGCAGAGGAGCGAGATCTTGCGCTTCAAGGCGTCGGAGATGTCCTTGTCGCTCCGACAGACGATGACGTCGGGCTGGATGCCCCGGCTCCGCAGCTCGGTGACCGAGTGCTGGGTGGGCTTGGTCTTCTGCTCCCCCGAGGGCGCGAGGTAGGGCACGAGGGTGAGGTGGACGTAGCACACGTTCTGTCGGCCCACGTCCCTGCGGAACTGCCGGATCGCCTCGACGTAGGGGACGATCTCGATGTCGCCCACGGTGCCGCCGATCTCCACGATCACCACGTCGACCTCCTCGCCGGCCAAGCGCATCACGCGGCCTTTGATCTCGTCAGTGACGTGCGGGATCACCTGCACGGTCTTGCCCAGGTAGTCGCCGCGCCGCTCCTTGGAGATCACCGTCGAGTAGATCGATCCCGTGGTCGTGTTGGAGTTGCGGTTCAAGCTCTCGTCGATGAAGCGCTCGTAGTGGCCGAGGTCGAGGTCGGTCTCTCCGCCGTCCTCGGTGACGAAGACCTCGCCGTGCTCTCCGGGGTTCATCGTGCCGGGGTCGACGTTGATGTACGGGTCGAGCTTGCACATCGTGACCTTCAGCCCGCGGCACTTGAGCAGCCTGCCGAGCGACGACGCGGTGAGCCCCTTGCCGAGCGAGCTCGAGACACCGCCGGTGACGAACACAAACTTGCTCACTGGTTCGCGACCTCCTCCTGGGGCGTCCCCGGCCCCGACGACGCGCGTCTCACGCCCGCGCTGGGTGGTGAGGGGTGCACCCCGCGCTGCCCGCCGCTGACACTCCGGACGCGGCCCAGCCCTCGGACGAGGAGGTGCACCGCCACACGCTAGTCGCGCCGGGCGCCTTCGGTGGTGGACGCCGAGCCCGGCCGTGCTCCCCCCGTGGTGGACGCCGAGCCCGGCCGTGCTCCCCCCGTGGTGGACGCCGCGCCGAGGGCGAGCAGCTCCTCTGCGTGCGCCCGGGCCGTCGGGCTGTCTGGGTGGCCCGAGAGCATGCGCGACAGCTCGACCACCCTCGCCTCGGAGCTGAGCTCCTCGGCCGCCGTCAGGGCGCGGCCGTCGCGTCCGACGTGCTTTCGGACCGCGATCTGCCGATCGGCGAAGGCGGCCACCTGGGGGAGGTGGGTCACGACGAGCACCTGGCGCCGGGCGGCCACGTCTTGAAGCGCCCGGGCGAGCGCGAGCGCGGCGGTGCCGCCCACGCCGGCGTCGACTTCGTCGAAGAGCATGGTCGGCGCGCCGCCCTCGACGACGAGGCGCAGGGCCAGCATCGTCCTGGCGAGCTCGCCGCCCGACGCGACGCGCCCGAGGGGCTGCGGCGGCTCCCCGCGGTTGGCCGCCAGAAGGAACTGGACGGCGTCGCCCGCCCCGTCCTCCCCGACGCTGACGCGCAGCTCGGCGCCGGGCATGGCGAGCGCTCTGAGCCGCTCGGTCACCGCGGCCCCGAGGGCGGGCGCGCCCGCGGCGCGCACGTCGCGAAGCTGGCGCTCGGCCTCGCGCACCGCCTGCTCGGCGTCGCCCCGACGCGCGTCGAGGGCAGCCGCTTCGGCATCCTGGCGCTCGAGCGCCTGCAGGTCCGCGCGCGCCTCTTCCCCGAACCCGACCACGTCGGCGAGCGTCTCGCCGTACTTGCGGTGCAGGTCGCGAAGGAGCCTCCGGCGCGCCTGGACCTCCTCGAGCCGCGCGGGATCCTCCTCCCAGGTCTCGACGATTCGGCGCAGCTCGCCGGCAACGTCGTCGAGCTCTGCGCCCACCCCCTGGAGGCGACGGGCCAACGGCTCGAGCGCGTGGTGCCGAAAGAGCGCGGCGATGGCGCTGCCGATCCGCCCCGACGCCCCGCCGTCGATGCCGTCGACGCCACCACCAAGCCCACCACCGAGCCCACCACCAAGCCCGCCGCCGATGCCGCCACCGAGCCCGCCGTCGATGCCGCCGATGCCATCCGCCCCCACCAACGCGCCCAACGCCTCCGCCGCCCCAACGCGTATCGCGCTCATCTCTGCGAGCCGCTGCTCTTCGGCGGCGAGCGCCTCGTCCTCTCCGGGGTCGCCGATGCACGCGGCGTCGATCTCCGCGACCTGGTAGCGGAGCAGGTCCATGCGCCGGGCGCGCTCGCGCTCGTCGCCGCCGAGCGCGCCGAGCCGCGCTTGGATCTGGTGCAGCGCGGCGCGGGCCGACGCCAGCGGCGCGAGGTCGCTCTTGCAGTAGGCGTCGAGCGCGGCGCGCTGGCCCACGACGGTGAGGAGCGACTGCTGGTCGTGCTGGCCGTGGATGTCGACGAGCCCCTCGCCCAGCTCGCCCAGCGCGCCGGCGGGCGCCATGCGGCCGTCCACCCAGGCCCTCGAGCGCCCCGACGCCGGCACGCTCCGGGCGAGGATCAGCTCGGTCCCGTCCGTCTCGAAGCGCGCCTCGACGAGCGCCTCTCGCGCGCCCGCACGCACGAGGCCCGGCGCGGCGCGCCCGCCGAGGACGAGCGCGAGGGCGTGGACCACGAGGGTCTTGCCTGCGCCGGTCTCGCCGGTGACGGCGGTCATGCCGGGGCCGAGAGCGAGCGTGAGGTCGCCGATGACCCCGAGGTCGCGGACGTGGAGCTCGGTCAGCACCGCGCCGGCCGGCACCCCGCCGTCACTCGGCGACGCCCCTGGTGATCGCGCGCCGCAACCTCCCTGCGAACTTCCGATCGGTCCCGCACACCACCCGCAGCCACCCCGGCGCGACCCGGCAGGCGACCTCGGCGTAGGGCTGGAGCCGTCCCGCCTCCCGCCCGTCCACGACGAGGACTGCCGGCCGCGGCGGCAGCACGGTCACGGACGCCTCCTGGTCGGCCCGGAGCACGAGGCTCCGGTCGATGGCGAGATGGGGGGCGACGGGCGTCATCACCATCGCGGGGATGTGGGGCGCGAGCACGGGGCCGCCGGCCGACAGGTTGTAGGCCGTCGACCCGGTCGGCGACGCGACCATCACGCCGTCCGCCTTGTAGGAGACGAACTCCTCGCCGTCCACCGCGGTGGCGAGCGAGACCATGTGCCCGGGGACCGTCTTCTCCACGACCATCTCGTTCAGCGCGACCCACCAGCGTTCGCCCTCGGCGCACACCACGCCGTCGCCCTCGAGGGAACGGTCGTCGCCGTCGGCCTGGGTGAGCCCGCCGGTGACGGTCACCGCGAGCACGAGGCAGTCCTCCACCGTCGCGTCGCCCGCCAGTGCGCGCTCGAGCGTCTCGAACAGCCCCTGCGGCTCGACCTGGAGCAGGTACCCGAGGCGGCCGAAGTTGACGCCGAGCACCGGCACCTTGGCGCGGTAGGCGAGGGGGACCAGCCGGAGGAACGTGCCGTCTCCGCCGAGGCTCACCGCGAGGTCGGCCTCGGAGAGGTCGACGCCCGAGAGCTCGCCCGCCGGGACGTGCCCCTCGGCCCGCTCCGCGGGCGCGAGCTGCAGGACGCGCGCCTCGTGATGCCGGTGCGCCAGCCACTCCGCGGTCTCCGAGGCGAGGCGGGCTGCGTCGGGCCGCGCGGGGTTCACGAGGAGGACGACGTGGGCCACGGGTGCCGCCCCTACCTCGGCGCGGCGGCCAGCGCCTGGCGCAGGACCCGCTCGACCTCGTCGGGGAGCGTCACGTCCGGACCGCCCGCGCCTGCCCTGCCCGCGCCTGCACTGCCCCCGCCTGCCCTGCCCGCGCCTGCACTGCCCCCGCCTGCACTGCCCGTGTGCGCGACGGCGTGCACGAAGAACTCGGTGTTGCCCGACGCGCCCGTGACCGGCGACCGCATGGCGTCCATGATGGCCGCTTTGGACCCGACGAGCGACGATGCCACCGCCCGCAACGCGCCGAGCCACAGCTCCGGGTCGCGCACCACCCCCTTCGTGCGTGACGCCTCGGCCCTTCCGACCTCGAACTGCGGCTTGACGAGCAGGACCAGCGACCCCCCCGCCCGCACGATCGGTCCCGCCAGCACCGGGATCGCCGCGCGCAGCGAGATGAAGGAGAGGTCCGCGGTCACCGCGTCCACCGGCACGTGCTCTGCGCCGAGCGCCGCGGCGAGCGCGGGCGGACGGAGCGTGCGGATGTTGGTGCGCTCGAGCACGACCACGTGCTCGTCCGCCCGCAGGCGCGGGTCGAGCTGCCCGTGACCGACGTCCAGGGCGGCCACGAGCGCCGCCCCGCGCCGGATCAGGCAGTCGGTGAACCCCCCCGTCGACGCGCCCGCGTCGAGCACCACCGAACCGCGGATGTCGAGGGAAAACCGGTCGAGCGCCGCGTCGAGCTTCTCGCCGCCGCGGCCCACGAACCGGCGCGGCGGCCCCAGGAGCTCGAGCGGCTCGCCGGGCGCGACGAGGCGGGACGCGCGCTCGGCGAGCGCGCCGCCCACGAGCACGCGTCCCGAGGAGATGGCGGCCTGCGCCTCCTGGCGGCTCGCGGCGAGGCGGCGGCGGACGAGCTCGACGTCGAGGCGGCGCCGAGGCGCGCTCACCGGCGCCGGTGCCGGCTGCGGCGAGGCGTCAGGACCCGTCGGCCGCCGGCTCGGGGGGCGCGCCGGCCGGCTCCTGGGCGGGGGCGGGAGCGGCCTTCGCCGCGGTCTTGGCGGGCGCCTTCTTGGCCGGCGCCTTCTTGGCCGCCGATGCCTTGGCCGCCGTCTTCTCGGCCGCGCTCTTGGCGGGCGCCTTCTTCGACGGCGCCTTCTTGGCCGCCGTCTTCTCCCCCGCCGCCTTGCCGGCCGTCTTCTTCGCCGCGGTCTTCTTCGCTGCGGTCTTCTCCGCCGCCGCCTTCTTCCCCGGCGCCTTCTTCTCGTCTCCCCCCTTCTCTTCTGGCTTCTTCCCCGCTGACTTCTTCCCTGAGCCGCTCTTCGCCCCGCGGGTGGCTGCGTCCTTCATCACCCGTCGGCCCGCCTCCGCCGAGCGACGCATGACGTCCGCCGCCTGGCGTGCGAGCTCGTCGGGGTCGAGACCGAGCGCGTGCAGCTGGTTCCCCACCTCGGTGCGCACGATGTCCAAGAGCTCCTCGGCCGCCTTGCGGCTGCGATCCATGAGCTCGTCGACCCACTGCTGCGCCTGCTCGCGCTGCGTGTCCCCGGTGCTCATCATCTCCCTCACGAGCTGCTCGGCTCGCGCCCGCGTGATGTCGCGGAGCGCGGAGGCCGCTTCGAAGTAGCGTCGATATCCCTCGTTGCGGGATCCCTCGTTGCGGGTCATGGTGCAACCGTACCGGTCGCTCGACCACGCGGCAATCGGCTGCTGCCGGCTCAGTCCGTCGCCCCCCGGGCGACCGCGAGCAGGTCGTCGCCCACGAAGGCGGGCGCCGGCTCGAGGCCGTCGATCGGGCGCGCGGTCACCCCGGTGAGCACGAGCGCGAAGGGGACGCCGAGCAGGCGGGCGAGCGCCCCGTCGGTCGACGGGCGGTCCCCGACCACCGCCGCGACGCGCCCGGCGCGTGCCTCGATCAGCGAGGCCACTGGCGGGTGCGGCTTCCCCGCGATCACCGGAGCAGCCCCGGCTGCGGTGGCCACCGCGGCGAGGATCGACCCCGCGCCGGGCACCGGGCCTTGTGGGGTGGGCAGCGTCGCGTCCTCGTTGGTCCCGATGAGCCGGGCGCCGGCGCGCACGGCGTCGGCGGCGCGCCGGAGCACCTCGTAGTCGAACCGCCTCGTGTAGCCCACGACGACCGCGTCCGGCGGCCCGGCACCTGCGGCACGCCCGTCGTCGGCCGCCCTGGTGGCGTGGACCCCGCGCTCGGCGAGCGCCTCCATCAGACCGTCGTCGCCGACGACCAGCGCGCGCCCGCCGCGATCGAGCATCGAAGCCGCCGCCATCGCGGAGGTGACGATATCGTCCGGGCCTGCGGGGATGCCGCAATCCCCGAGGCGGCGGACCAGGTCCGCCACCGTCGGCGAGGAATTGTTGGAGGCGAACAGGACCCGCGCGCCGGCGGCCCGGAGCAGCCTGACCGCCTCGCCCGCGCCCGGGATCGGCTCGCCCGAGAGCCAGACCACCCCGTCGAGATCGAGCACCCACGCCCCCGTGCCGGCCGCGTGAGGGAGCCCGCAGGACCTTGCATGCGACGCGGGCGGCTCGCCAGGCACGGCAGGGACCCTATCGGCGGCACCTCCGGTGGTCGCTCGTCCTCATCTCGATCTCGGGTGCGCCGTGTGGCATCGTCGGCAAGGCTTCGAGGCGGCGGGCCTGACGGCCGGTCCCGTCGTGCGAGGAGAGTGAGGCGCGGTGGCCGAGGTGCTGCTCCGGGGGGCGACCAAGCGGTTCGACGGCCGCGTCGCGGTCGACCACCTCGACATCGACGTCGCCGACGGTGAGCTGCTCGTGCTGCTCGGACCCTCGGGGTGCGGCAAGACCACCGCGCTGCGGATGGTGGCGGGACTGGAGGAGCCCGACGAAGGCGAGATCGAGATCGGCGGCCAGGTGGTCAACGACGTCGACCCCAAGGACCGCGACGTCGCCATGGTCTTCCAGAGCTACGCCCTCTACCCGCACTTGAGCGTCGAGAAGAACATCGAGTTCCCGCTGCGCCAACGGGGCCTCCACGCCGACGACCGTCGCCGCCGCGTGCGCGAGGCGGCCACCTCGCTCGGCCTCGCAGACCTTCTCGACCGCAAGCCCCGCCAGCTCTCCGGAGGCCAGCGCCAGCGGGTCGCGCTCGCCCGTGCGATCGTGCGCGAGCCCCAGGTGTTCCTCATGGACGAGCCGCTGTCCAACCTCGATGCGGCGCTGAGGCTCCAGACGCGTGCCGACATCGTGGCGCTCCAGCGGCGCCTCGCGACCACCACGCTCTACGTCACCCACGACCAGGTCGAGGCGATGACCATGGGCCATCGGATCGCAGTGCTCGACAGGGGCGTCCTCCAGCAGGTCGACACCCCGTCGGTCCTCTACGAGCGGCCCGCCAACGTGTTTGTGGCGCGTTTTCTCGGCAGCCCGGGCATGAACCTGCTCCCCGCCACCCTGTCCGACGCTCCGTCCCCCGCCCCCCTGTGCGACGCTCCGTCCCCCGCCCCCCTGTGCGACGCTCCGTCCCCCGCCCCCGCCGGCCCCAGCTCCTGCGCGCGAGTGGCCGGCGGCCACCTCGCGCTGGGTGGCGAGCAGGCCGCAGCAGCCCGCCGCGCGGCCGAGCTCGTCGTGGGCGTGCGCCCCGAGCATCTCGCGCTCACACCGTCGGGCACGCTCGAGGGCACCGTCGTCCTCGTCGAGCTGCTCGGCGCGGACGTCCACGTCGTGTGCCGCCTCTCCGACGGGACCGAGCTCGTCGTCCGCCAGGACGCACCGGCGGCCCGGCCGGCGATCGGCGAGGCGGTGCGAGTCTCCGCTGCGGCGTCGAGCGTCCACGTCTTCACACAGAAGAGCGGCGCGCGGCTCGGAGGACCCCAATGAGCGCGGAGCGCGCGCAGGGCGCGGAGCGCGCGCAGGGCGCGGAGCGCGCGCAGGGCGCGGAGCGCGCGCAGGGAGCGGAGCGCGCACCGGGCGC
>JAJYXS010000128.1 GCA_021801615.1 Actinomycetes bacterium | reverse complement strand
TCAGCGTCAACCTGCAATGGAAGGCCTACTTAGAACGCGGCGAGGAGCCGGCATGACCGAGAAGAGGAAGCTCATCGAGGTCGCCCTGCCTCTCGACGCGATCAACCGAGAAGCCGCACGCGAGAAGCGTATCCACAGCGGGCATCCTTCGACGCTCCATCTGTGGTGGGCGCGCCGACCGTTGGCCGCGTGCCGGGCGGTCCTGTTTGCTTCGCTGGTCGACGATCCCTCGGCACGCCCCGAGCGATTTCCGACCGAGGGCGACCAGGACAAGGAGCGCGACCGGCTCTTCGACCTGATCGAGCGGCTCGTGCTCTGGGAGAACAGCAACAACCGCGATTTGCTCGCAGCGACCTGGGCCGAGATCGAACAGTCGTGCGGATCGGATGTTCCTGCCGTCATCGACCCGTTCAGCGGCGGCGGGTCCATCCCGCTCGAAGCCCAGCGGCTCGGCCTCCGGGTGGATGCCAGTGACTTGAACCCCGTTGCGGTCCTCATCAACAAGGCGCTCGTCGAGCTCCCGCCGAAGTTCTCCGACCGAACGCCGGTCCATCCCGACCTCCAGGCAAACCTCAACATCCAGTCGTGGACCGGTGCCCAGGGCATGGCCGCAGACGTCCGTGCCTACGCGAAGTGGATGAACGACGAGGCCAAGTCCAAGATCGGCAAGCTCTATCCCGACGTCACCGTGCCGGGCGGTCGAGGCACGCAGCGGGCAACGGTGATCACCTGGCTCTGGGCGCGCACGATCACCTGCCCGAACCCGGCGTGCAAGTCGACTATGCCGCTTCTCAACTCGTTCGCCGTATCCCGCAAGCGCGGCCGAGAGGCGTGGCTGCGCGCCGAGCCGGACCGCTCCTCCCAGTCGGTCTCCTTCTCCGTCGAGCACGGCCCGGGTTGCCCGCCGGACGGTACCGTCAACCGGCGGGGCGCGACCTGTCTCGTCTGCCACACGACCATCCCGCTCGCCGAGGTGCGGAAGGCCGCGAAGTCGGGTGATCTCGGGTCCCAGCTCCTTTGCACGGTTGCCGAGGGTCAACGTCGGCGGGTCTATCTTGATGCGGACGAGGAACAGCGACAAGCTGCAGACGTCGATCCACCTGTCGACGTGCCAGATGGCGAGCTAGCTCACAATCCTCGGGCGATCACGACCCCCAACTACGGCATCACCCGGCATTCACAGCTCTTCACCAACCGCCAGCTGTGGGCGATGACGACGTTCGCCGACCTCGTCGCTGAGGTGCGCAAGCGGGTGCTGGCGGACGGCGGCGATGTCGAGTACGCGGACGCGATCGCGACGTACCTGACGCTCGGCATCGGTCGACTGGCGAATCGCAACTCCAGCCAGTGTTTCTGGGACGTAGGCGGCGAGAAGGTGCAGCAGGTCTTTGCCCGGAACGCCGTCCCGATGATCTGGATCTACGCCGAGGCGAACCCGTTCTCCACTTCGTCGGGCAACTTCCTCGGCCAGATCGACTACCTAGCCGACGCGCTGGAGCGATTCCCAGCTCGAGGGCAGGCGGTGATCCGTCAGCTCGACGCTGCCGCCGAGATGGATGGTCGCACCGGGATGGTCTGCACGGACCCGCCGTACTACGACAACGTGCCCTATGCAGATCTGTCCGACTTCTTCTACATCTGGCACCGCCGATGCCTGTCGAGGATCTACCCCGACCTCTACAGCACCCTCCTCGTTCCGAAGGCCCAGGAGCTGATCGCCGAACCTGCCCGCCAGGGGAGCTGGGATGCTGCGGCCGAGTTCTTCGAGGTCGGGTTGCGGCGCAGCTTCACGAACATGCTCGCAGCCCAGGACGAGCGTTTCCCGATGACGGTGTTCTACGCCTTCAAACAAGAGGAGGTGGCCGACGGGGACGGCGGCGGCCATGTCTCGACCGGGTGGGAGACGATGCTGCAGGGCCTGCTCGACTCGGGGGCGATGATCACCGGGACCTGGCCGGTGCGGACCGAGCAGCCCGGCGGACTTCGCGAGGTCGGCCGAGCGGCCCTGGCATCCTCGATCGTGCTTGTCTGCCGGCGACGCCCTGCCGACGCGGCGCTGGCCACGCGGAGGGAGTTCCTCTCGGCGTTGAAGGCGGAGCTTCCCGACGCGTTGCTCCGCCTGCAACACGGCAACATCGCGCCGGTCGACCTCGCCCAGGCATCGATCGGCCCGGGGATGGCGATCTTCTCGCGCTACGCGAAAGTCGTCGAGGCAGACGGGCGGACGATGCGCGTCCGCTCGGCGTTGACGCTGATCAACCAGGTCCTCGACGAGATCCTCACGGCCCAGGAAGGGGACTTCGACACCGAGACGCGCTGGGCACTCGCGTGGTTCGAGGAGCAGGGCTTGGAGACCGGACCGTTCGGCAAGGCCGAGACCTTGTCGAAGGCCAAGAACACCGCGGTGAACGCGTTGGTCCACGCGGGGATCCTCGAAGCATCCGGCAACCGGGTAAGGCTCTTGGCCCGAGACGAGCTGTCGGCGACCTGGGACCCGGCGACTGACGATCGCCTCACGGTATGGGAGGTGACCCAGCACCTCATCGAGACGTTGCTCTCCCAAGGCGAAGGCGAGGCCGCTGGGCTGCTGCGCCGTGTCGGTGGCCTGGGAGAGACCGCTCGTGAGCTCGCCTACCGGCTGTACATGCTCTGCGACCGCAAGAAGTGGGCATCGGAGGCGCTCGCCTACAACGCCCTGGTGGTCGCTTGGCCGGAGATCGCCCGTCTGGCTGGCGCCACCCCGTCGGGCGCTGCGAGCAGCCGGTTGTTCGACCCTGACGGCGGGGTTGCCTGATGGCCGCGACGAACCACGAGCGAGTCGGCCGGGCCCTGTCGGTGTTGAGCGAGGGGCTGGCCCCGTTCGTCGCTCGGGAGTGCCAGGCGAAGTACGGAGAGACCTGGATGCGGACTGTCGCCCGCGACGATGCGGGTTCGGGAGGCCCGGCGAGGAAGGTGTCGTCGACCGACGCCCAGTTCCTGTTGAAGGTCGTCTGGGACGAATGGCAGCCGGTCTTTCGCACCGTGCTCGGCCAGACCGACCGTACGTATGTGTCCGAGCTGCGGGACGTGCGCAACCGTTGGGCACATCAGGACGCCTTCTCGACCGACGATGCCGAG
>JAJYXS010000204.1 GCA_021801615.1 Actinomycetes bacterium | reverse complement strand
GGACAAGTGGTTCGCGCTGGTCGAGCAGCGCGGTGGGAGAAGCCACCGGGACTACGTGCGCCGGGTAGGCGGGCTGACGTTTGCCCCGATCACGCTGCGCGGCTCAGCCGCTCGCGAGGTGGCGCGTTTCAATCCGCTTCGAGCCCTCCGGCCGATGCCGCCGATCCGGCCAGTGCCGACCATCTCGCTGCGCGCAGTCGGACCGGTCGGCCACGTCACGCCGCCGGCCGTCCTTGCTCCGCTTGTCGACGATCCCCGCGTCGCGGTGTTCGACGGCGGGGTCGACAACCGCACGACTCGGTCGCCGATTTTCCCGGACGCCGACACGGACCTCACGACCGAGGGGGTCGACCGACGAGGACTCGACCATGGAACCTGCGTCGTCGGCACGACGCTGTACGGACTCGCGCAGGCGGGATCACAGCTCCCGCGACCGGCGCTTCCCGTCACGAGCTACCGCATCTTTCCCATCCCCTCCATGCTTGGTCTCGACGAATACTGGCTCCTCGACCAGATCAAGGATGTGGTGTCGGGGGGTGACTATCGGATCGTCAACCTGAGCCTCGGGCCGGAGAAAGCCGTCGAGGATACGGCCGAGCCGGACCGATGGACCTCGGAGTTGGACCACCTCGCATCCGAACTCGACGTCTTGTTCGTCGTCTCAGCCGGCAACGGTGGTGAGGGCGACCGAGCCACGGGACTCCACCGCGTGCAGGTCCCCGGCGACATGGTCAACGGGCTCGGCGTGGGTGCCTCCGATTTCGAGGCGCCTCGCACGCCGTGGGCGCGGGCACCGTACTCATCCATGGGTCCGGGCCGTCACGGGAACCGCGTCCAGCCGTCCGGCCTGCAATTCGGCGGGGCGGATGGCCACCCTTTTCCGCAGTTGACGGCAGCGGGGAATGTGATGGAGCGCCCGGAGTGGGTCGGTACGAGTTTTGCGGCGCCGCTCGTGACGCACGCGCTCTCCGAACTCACGACCCGGCTTCCGAAGCCGACGGCCAACGTGCTGCGGGCATTCGCTGTGCATTTCGCCGAAAGGAAGCGCCGAGGGCATGACGTCGACGAGAACGGCCACGGAAGGTTTCCGCTCTCGTTTGATCCCTTCCTGCGGTGCGATGCCAACGAAGCGCATGTGCTCTTCGAAGACGAGATCGACATGGGCGATTTGCTCGGCTATCGGATTCCGCTCCCGAATGCGGTCCAAGGACCGGTCGAGCTCGTGCTGACGCTCGCCTACGCGTCCCCGATCGAGGCGACGCAACCGACCGAATACACGAGGGTGTCGCTCGACATGGCGCTCCGGCCGCACCAGTTCCAGCACGGGTTCAATCCGCCGGCAGGTATGGGCGGGAGCCGGCAGGTATGCGACTTTCGCACCGATGAGGCGGCGGCGCTCATGCGGGACGGCTGGATGATGAGTCAGGAGCCAGTGACGAAAAGTCTGGGGTCCGGCCCGCGATCCCCCGAGATCGACCTGCGGGATGCAGGCAAGTGGGAGACCGTCCGGCATCACCGGGTCAGGCTCCGGCCCGGCGAGTTCGACAACCCACGGATCGAGTTGTCGTATGTGGCCCGTCGCGGCGGACGACTCGTCCACGAGTCGTCGCCCGTACGCTTCGCCTTGCTCGTGACGATGCGCGACCAGTCCAACGACGGACAGTTGTACGACCTCGTCGAGGCGCAGTTCCCTGCCCTGCGGGCGCTCGCCCCAATCGGGGCGCGCATTCGCGTGCGGTCACGCGCCCGCTGAGGGGCTCCCTGCCTCGGACCGCTCGACGCTCAGCTCAGCGATATCTACCGTCCGGACTGCTCACGAGAGCTTGTCGTCGAGGTAGTGGAGGAGGGTCCTGCTCGCGTTGATGACGAGCCGGGCCTCGGGCTCGTCGAGGAGCGACGGGTTCGGGTGAGCAACGCTCGCCTGGTTGCGGACCGGGAGCATGGCGTCGAGGACGCTCGCGAAGGCGTTGAGAACCTTTCTAACATCCTGGGAGCGGGGGCCGAGGTCGGCGAGCTTGGGGTGCAAGTTCTGGATCGCGCGGAAGAGGGCGACCATGGAGTCGTCGCGCCGGTAGGTAATGCCGGCCGCGTCGCACACGGCCATGAGGTAGCCGTGGAGGACGGTGTGCACTCGGTCCACCGCGCTCGTCGGTCCTGACGTCTGGATGAGCGTCTCCGCGTCGGCGAGTGCCCGAAGCACGACGTCACTCGTGATCTGCGGGGTGCGGTCGGACACGAGCGGCCCCGATTCGAGCCGGGCGATGATAGCGACCACCTCCGTGTGGGCGGCCTGCCGGGTGGCCGGAGCTCCCGATTCGTCCGGTGGGAACCGCTCGACGACGCCCCGAAGGACCTTCGCCTGATCCCGTGGCTGGAGCGAGGCGAGGATGGACATGAACGCTTCGCGGGTCGTGCCCTCATGGCCCTCGAAGCTCACCTCGAGGTCGCAGTACTCCGAGTAGAAGTCGCCGTGGGTCCGGTAGCTGAAGCGCTCGGGGAGACCGAGGTATCCGCCAGACACACCGATGTAGCGGTTGACGAGCCGGGTGATCTCGTGATCCGTCATCCCGTCGGACATCGTCGGCTCCGGTATCGGCTGTTCATCTCCGCATCTTGACCCCTTGGGTGATCCGTCCGCGACGGAAAGGGAGGGCCATGCGAGTTCTCAGATTGCTATGTGCTGTCTGAGGCCCGGACCGAGGTCAGCGATGACGGCGTCGTTCCCGGATCAGGTGAGGATCGGATCATTTCTCTGCCAGAGGGTTGAGAAAGGCCCGCCGACGGGTCCTGTTCGTGGTGCCGCAGGCTTGACAGACGTGGGTCGTCGACGGCTCGACCCAGCCGCTGCTGGGGCTCAGGAGGGCGGCACCGCAGCTCATGCACGCCTGGTTGAGGATGGGCGTCGTGTGGGCAAGCGCGCGCTGTACCGCAAGGGCCCGCAGCATCTGCTCGTCGATCAGCTGCCCGTCCAGGTAGACCGGGGAGTAGGTCTCGTCGACGACCTGGCTACCGTCCCGATCCCACGCATGCACGTGGACCCCGATCTCCTCGGGACGAGTGCTGTTCGTGATGATGGCAGAGTTCGATGGCCACAGTGCGATCGACGAGTAGTCCGACCGCTCAAGACGGAGTGGCCGGTCGACCTGCTCACCCGAGCACGGG